>CAMLDH010000005.1 GCA_946478765.1 uncultured Oxalobacteraceae bacterium
CAGCATGGTCCCGGATCAGATGTGCGTAAGGTTTGATACTACTTACGAATGCACCGCTGCCGGAACGGCAGATCGTCATCGTGGCCGACAGCGCCTTTGCGGCATTGGAATTTCTCGGTGCGGCAAGACCGTATGCCACGCTCATCACCCGCTTGCGCCTGGATGCCGCCCTGTATGCGCCGGCGCCTGCCCGCCGTCCCAGACAGCGCGGGCTCAACCGCAAAAAGGGCAAACGGCTGCCCGCGCTGGTCAAGGTGCTCGCCGATCCGGCCACCCAATGGACGACGCTGACGATCCCATTCTGGTACGGCCAACAGAACCGCCAAGTCGAGGCCGCCAGCACCACGGCCGTCTGGCATCACTCCGGCATGCCGGTTATTCCCCTGCGCTGGGTCTTGATTCGCGATCTGTTGGGGGCAATTCGACACCCAGGCCTTGTTGTGCACCGATTTGCAGGCGGCGCCTGCTTTCATTCTCAACTGTTTCGTGCCTCGCTGGCAGATGGAAGTGACCTTCGAGCAAGCGCGCGCCCACCTGGGCGTCGAAACCCAGCGGCAGTGGTCGGACCAAGCCATTGCGCGTACCACGCCTTGCCTGTTTGGACTGTATTCCATCGTGACCCTGCTGGCGCAATATCTGTTCTCAAACGGACAGGTTTATATGCGCCCCGCCGCCTGGTACGCGAAACCGCAAGCTACCTTCTCCGACACCATTGCTTCCGTGCGCTGATGGTGGTGGAGCCACGAGTATTTTTCAACGTCGTCAAATGAGCCCGATATGATAAAAATCCCGCGCCCTTTGCTGGATCGCTTTATAGATTCGCTTTGCTATGCAGCTTGAATGGATAAAGCCAAGCCGAGGTTGATTGCAAATATCGAATTTCAATACGCCATGAATAATTCCTCTTGGCGCGAACCCGGATGCGAGGAATTTCAGTGAAATCGGGAACGTCTGCACAGGAAGATCGGAAATCGTCTTACAACACCTTCAACATGATCTTCCCGACATGTGCGCTGGTTTCCATCAGCGCGTGCGCCTGCGACGCCTGTTCAAGCGGAAATGTTTGGTGGATCACCGGCTTGATTGCGCCGGATTCGAGCATGGGCCAAATGCGCTTACGCAAATTGGCGGCGATGGCGGCTTTGAACGCGATGGAGCGCGGACGCAAGGTCGAGCCGGTAATCGTCAGGCGCCGGCGCAAAATCTGCGCTAAATCGACTATGCCTTTTGTACCTCCAAGCAAAGCGATGATAACCAGACGCCCATCATCTGCTAGGCAATTGATCTCACGTGCGACATAGTCGCCGCCGACCATATCGAGAATCACGTTGATACCCTTCCCTCCAGTCGCGGCACGAATGGCTTCGACAAAGTCTTCGGTCCGATAGTTAATGCCGCGCTCGGCCCCCAAAACCTCGCAGATGCGGCATTTTTCATCCGACCCAGCGGTCGCAAAGACGCGATGACCAAGCGCGACCACCATCTGAATTGCCGTCACGCCAATGCCGGAGGTCCCTCCTTGCACCAGCAATGTTTCAGTCCCGGTCAGTTTTGCCCGATCGAATACGTTGCTCCATACGGTGAAAAACGTTTCCGGTAGCGAGGCTGCTTCGATCGCACTCAAACCTTGCGGCGCCGGCAGGCATTGTTCGATCGGCGCCGCGCAATATTCCGCGTACCCCCCCCCTTGTACCAAGGCGCAGACCATATCGCCTTGCTTGAAGCTGCTGCCCGCCAAATCGCCATCGACGATTTCACCAGCAACTTCCAGCCCAGGCAAATCCGATGCGCCCGGCGGCACCGGGTAATGTCCGGCGCGTTGAATCACATCAGGCCTGTTCACGCCTGCAGCGTGCACTTTGATCAAGACTTCGCCGGATTTCAAGATCGGCATCGGCCGCTCGCAAAGTTTCAAGACGTCGGGCGGACCGGGATGAGTGATTTCGATAGCGCGCATGTCGGCCTCGTCGTATATAAAAACACATTGTACGACACCGAGAAAGAATTATTTTCGCTTCGCCCCGCTGTTGGATTTACCTCGCAATGCGATCAAATCGGCCCACGGTTTGGGCTTGCTCAATACGTAGCCTTGAATCAGCGCGCATCCGAATTAGCGCAAGAAAAGGAGTCTCTCATACCGAAATTGTCCGGACTGATCTGAAACCTCAATTGCCGCAACGTCATCATTACCGGAACAACTCTTCCCGGATGCGCATCACCATCCACTCAGTCAACTCCAGGCAAAGATGATGCGACGCAATGCCCGATTCTTCGACGATTGCCGCCAATTCGCTCGGCAAGCTGCCGGCCTTGTAACGAATGCATCATTGATCAGCTTGAAGCGATCGAGATCGATATACAACATCACGCCATCTTGCGGCAATTGCCGCCAAGCCAGGTGTATCCGCGCCAGGGTGGCGCTTCGGCACGGGTCGCCACTGATCAGCTTGCGTTCGACGCGGCGAAAACGCAGCCCCCTTTTTTGAGCACCCGCCGCAGATGCTCCCGGCTGATGGCAGAAACCACGCCTTGATCGAGCAGGTATTGACGCAGTTTCGACAGCGACCAGCGGCCATAGGGCAGTTTCAACTAAGACGACAAAGTTAGTTAGTCACTTCCCCTATGAGAAGAACTGGCCAACAGGTATGGTGCTCGCTCCATGTCCTCCATGCCGCCGGCGATCACGCAGCGGGACACGCCCGAGGCGATTTCGGCAAAAGCTGTGGTCACCGCCTGCGCGCCGGAGCCGCAGACACGATTGGCGGTCATAGCCGGTACGTCGACCGGGAGCCCGCCGTGGATCGCCGCCTGCCGCGCTACGTTCATGCCGTTGCCGGCCTGCACAACGTTGCCCATAACAACCGAATCGACCAGCACCGGATCGAGCGCCGAACGCCGCAGCGTCGCCGCAACGGCATGGGCGCCGAGCGCGGCCGCCGACGCGTCCTTCAAGGTCCCGCCGAAGGCGCCGATGGCACTGCGGACCGGGGAACAGATAACGATTTCTTTGTCCATTTCACTTTCCTCTAAAACTCATGCCGGCCCCCTGGGTAGGATCGGGGAACGCGGCATGGTGTGACACCCAAGGTGACGTTCGCTTACTCCGTCAAGGTCGTGGCGTTCGCGTACCGCGATGCGGCATGTTTAAGGGAGAGCCGGGGGCCAAAGCCGTGGCGTATCGCGTTGCAGGCATCCCAGTCCTGCGCATCGGGCAAAGACGGGGTCGTGACGGTCTCACCGAGATCCAGGCCGGCCAGCGCCGCATCGACCATCTTTTCCAAGCGTTGCGGATCGGCCCCGAGCAGTGGGCCGCTCACCGCGACGCCCGCATTGTTCACCAGCAGGCTGATCGTCGGGTCGCTGCTCATGCGCTGGGCGACCAGCGCGACATCGGCGGCGACCGTTAGATCGGCTCCCAAGGCAGCAATCACAATATCAGTTGTTCACTGCACGGTATGGCAGATCACCAAGGTAACAGATCCTCGTATGCACCTGCCCGGCTTCGTTGACTTTTGCATCATGGACACACAAAGCGTCAAACCTACACCTGATTCTTTTTCAGCCATTGCTCCACGAGATTGAGAATGGTTTTCGACTGGTAGCTCTTAGCCAGCAAACTCAATTGGCTGGCTAACTGACCGTAGCGCTCGTCGAGTTCGGCTAGATAGGCTGCCCGCTGCAGAATGGCTTGCATGTTTCCCAGCTTGGCCAGATGATGCAGTATCTCCATCTCCTCCGCCGGCGGCATCACTAGCAACTTGGTCGTCTCGGATTCCGGAGACGCTTTTTCTCTCGGCAAGGCATAGGTCCAGTCCAGCTGCAGCATCAGCGAGATCTGCCCGAGAAGCGCATTCAGATCAATCGGTTTCGGCAGGAAAGCATTCGCACCGGCGCGCGCGCTTTTTTCATGATCGCTGCTGGTCACACTGGCTGACACTACAATGATCGGCACGTTCTGGAAAGCCGCCAGTCGTCGCAGGTGGAGCGTGGCTTCCAGTCCATCCATCTCCGGCATCACGATGTCCATTAAGATCAAGTGCGGCAGCAGGTTTTGGGCAATTTCCAGCGCTTCGCGGCCATTCGCCGCCTCGACCACCTCGAACCCGAGCGGCTTGAGCATGTCGGCCACCAGCGCTCGATCCTCGGCCAGATCGTCCACTACCCGGAGTTGCAGGCGCGGCCCCTGGTAGCCGGTCACAATCCTCCTGGTCATTGCCGTGGCCGTTTCGGCCACCACCACCGGCACCTCCAGTTCGAACCAGAAGGTGCTGCCCTGCCCGAGCACGCTCTCGACCTGGATATCACCTCCCATCCGGCGCACATATTGTCTGCTGATGCTCAGGCCCAGGCCAGTGCCGCCGAGACGGCGTTGCGCATCGCCCACCTGTTCGAAAGGCTGGAAGATGGTGTCCAGTTCAGCCACATCAATGCCGCTTCCAGTATCCCGCACCTCGAAGCGCAGCCGGGCGGACGGTGTAACGCGCACCTGCAGCATCACTTGGCCGCGGTCGGTGAATTTGATGGCATTGGACAACAGGTTGAGCAGCACTTGCCGCAGCAGCTTTTCATCGATCCTGCCCCATTGCGGCACATCCGGCGCGATATCGCAGATGAACTTCAGGCCCTTCTGCTCCGCTTTCACCCTGATCATCTCGACAATGATGTGTATGAACTGGGCGAGCTGGATGTCGCTCCGGCAAAGACTTGTCTTGCCGGCTTCGATCTTCGCGACATCCAGGATATCGTTGATGAGCATCAGCAGATGCTCGCCGCTTTGCCGGATCACGTTTACCCCTGTGTGCTGCCGGTCATCCAGACTCTTGTCCTGCTGCATGATCTGGGCGTAACCCAGAATGCCGTTGAGCGGCGTGCGCAGCTCATGGCTCATGTTGGCCAGGAAGGCGCTCTTGGCCTGGCTCGCTGCTTCGGCCTTATCGCGGGCCAACAGCAATTCCGCCGTACGCTGTTGTACTGTTTCCTCCAGCTGTTCCTTGTGAAGCCTCTGCATTTCTTCATGCTTTTGGATCGCTCCCATCATGGCGTTGAAGCTTTGGCCCAGCCGGGCCACTTCGTCGGTGCCGGTGGTCGGCACTCGCTGGTGGTAATCGGCTCGTGAACGGACTTGTTCGACTGTCCTGGCCAGTGTGGAGATGGGGCGGACGATGGCTTGCTGGAGCGCTGCCAGCAGCCCCAGGGTAACCATCCCTAACAGGACAGCCATGCCTGCGGCAAACACCAGCAAGGTATTGCGGGTCTGGCGGTTGATTTCATCCAGGTTCATGGCAAGGTACAAGTGCGCACCATTTTGCAGGTTCTGAATCAAAACGACGGCATTCCGGTCCATATCGACATAAACATCATCGGATTTGGCCGGAGGGATAGCTATTTTCGCGAAAGGCCGAATGCTGTAGCGGGCCAGGACCCTGTCATCCTCCAGGTTGATCCTAGCTTCCAGGATTTGCGGGTTGGCCCTTAAGGTATCGAGAATTTCCTGGGCGCGTGCGGCGTCCTCAAAGGCGACCGCTGCTTCTGCGCCAACGGAAACCAGTTGCGCATAAGGCGCCATGACTTGCCGGGCGCGGCTTTCCAGCGTGAACCGTTCAAACAGCACAAATGCCGCGCTCGCTGCGGCAAAGGCCAGCAGTGCCGCGATAAACAGCACCAGTACAAGTTTTCCGCGAATGGTGATCCGCCGAAACATGATCATCGCCAATTCTTCACGATCCCATTCTCCACGACGTCCCGGGAGACTTCCAGCATCTTGGTCTGTATCGCCAGGGAGGCGGAACGTGCCTGATCGAGGTTGATGTTCATTTCCACCCGATCCCCGATTTGGAACTGGATGATTCCGCCTTCCTGCAAAAAGTCGGGCGCATCGCTCACCGTCAGGACCGGCGACTTTTTCAATTCCGCAAGGGCGGCACGGCGTTTTGCGGCATCCTTGTACGCGATATAGACAATCTGGCATCGGGGCAATTCATTCAGGGTTTCCGCGCGAAAAACTTGAAATGCACGGCCCTGTTCGAAGCGTCCTGCCACGGTTTTATCGAGGATGTCACCAAAGGGATCGTTGCCCAGAATACAGATTCGCCAAGGAGAATGATCATCGGCGAAAGCATCGGCCGGCCAACTCACATAGCGGGTGAAATTGCGTAGAAAAGCGGCCTTGACCTTGTTCGGGGACGCCGTCACCACTTCCTGGGCTACGGCAAGCTTCGGCAGAGGCAGCATGAGCAGCAGGGCAATGACCCATTGACCAAGAACACGGGAATAGCAAGCAGCTTTTAGGGATACCCCCACCGTCAGAATCCGGCCGTGAACGTCAGAAGGAATTCGCGGGGACGCGAGCGCGTGCTTTGCGAAGGACGATAATGTTCGTTGGCAAGGTTCTTACCCATAAGATCCAGTCGCATCTTCTGGCCATGCCATTTCCATTCGTAGCCGACTGCCGCATTGAGGAGCGTATAGGTCTGGTGAGAGGACTCCGGCGTATCAGGCAGGATCGTCTGGTCGCGCACATAATTAATACCGCCAGCGACGTAAGCCCCCCGGAGCTTGCCTTGCGTGAAGTTGTAGCGCGTCCACACGTTTGCAATGTCCGGCGCACTCATTTGCAACGGGGCGTTGTGCAACAGGTTGACCGTCTTGTAATTCGCCTGCCCGGCGGCATCGAGCGTGGCCGGATTCTGGGCGAGGATGGCAGCGTCGTTGCCGCTGAATTCGGTGATGCGCGCCTTCATGTGGCTGTAGGAGAGATAGATCTGCCAGTTGTCGCTGGGCGTGACGGTGGCATCCAGTTCGACGCCGCGGGAGCGCTGCTCGCCGCTTTGGACGTTGTAAAACTTCTGGGCTCCGGTGCTCGGATCCAGGTAGGTCAAATCATTGACGATGTTTTTGTTGCGGATATCGAACAAGGTCAACGTGCCGGACAGCCGGCGATCGAACAGATCCGCCTTGATACCCAAGTCGTAGCCCTTGCCCTGAGTGGGTTTGGCGGGCGAGGTGCTGCCGTCGAGATTGTTGAGGATCTGTGAGCCGGGGACGAAGGATTCGGCGTAGGAAGAAAACAGCGACAGCTCCGGCGTCAGCTTGTAGAGTGCGCCGTATTGCGGCGTGACTGCGCTGGCTGTGATTGCGGGCTGCGTCTGGCCGGTCAGGTGGTTGGTGAGCTGGCTTTCTGTCTTCGTCTGACGCCAGCCAGCCAGCACCAGCAGGCGGTCTTTGAAGAAACCGAAGGTGCTGCCCGCGTAAATGGATTTGTCCACGTAGTGAGTAGTCTGGTCGGTTGGGTTCGCGGTAAGCGCGGAGATCGGAATCGTGACGTTGCGGTTCCAAGTGGAGGGATCGGCGAGATTCCAGAGCGGAAGCGGGGATGCTGTGGGGTTGCTGCCGAGCGCCGGGTCGTTGGGCGCCTGGGCGGCCCAGTTGTTGAAACTGCGGTCGACATATTGCATGCCGAGGAGCAGGCGCAGACTCGTGTCGCCGAATTCATACTTACCGGTGCCCTGGACTTCGTAGGTGTCGTCCGAGTTGTCGTATATTTGGCGCCTGAAACGGCGCCCCTGGAGGAGCGTCGTGTTGTTGGCCATACCGCCGTTGCCCGAGAAGAGCAAGTCGGTCTTGTACTTCTGGTGAGCATAGGCGGCGCGCAGGTTCCAGTGATCGTCGGCCTTCACGTCAATCCACGTGCTCAGGCCGTCCGCGTCACTGTGCCGGAAGTCGACGTAGGACGCAGTGTTCCAGGTATCGGGCAGGCCGGGCACGTCGACACCCGAGAGATTGGGGTCGGCCGGGGTCGGCACGACGCCGGCCTGGCGGTTGTAGCCTGGCTTCTGCTGGAGTTGCGGCGACTCGATCTTGCGGAAGTTCTCGTACTTAAGCGATACGCTGACTCGCTCATTGGGGCGCCAGAGCAGCGACGGTGAGATGTTGCGGGTGTGGGCATCGTAAGGTTCCCAGTAGTGCATGTCCTGGTCGTAGGAGGTCGCAAGCCGGTAAGACAAGGTTTTCGACGCCGGTCCGGTCACGTCGGCATCGGCATGGTATTCGCCGTAGGAACCATAACGGGCATTGGCCGTTGCGGCGAACTGGGGCTGCGGGCTCTTGGTGATGACGTTGACGATACCGCCGGGAGCGACCTGGCCGTACAGAAACGAGGCCGGACCTTTAACCACCTCCACGCGCGAGATGTTGGTGAAGTCGAGAATCGAAGGGCCGTGCCAGCCGTCGCGCAGGATCTGGACGTTGCCGGGGGTGGCGCTGACGGCGAAGCCGCGAATGGCGAGGTTGGCGTTGCCCTCTGTGCCATCGTTGCTGCGGTAGGTGACACCTGGCGAGTAGCGCGCAATGTCGAAGATGTTCACCGGCTTCTGGTCTTCGATAAAGGATTCGGTAAAGGCCTGGATGGCAAATGGCAATTCGCGAATCGGCGCATCGAAGCGTGAGCCGGATACGGAGTTAGAGGCGCGGTAACCCTTGTCTAGAAAAGAGGAAACCTCGAAGGGAGAGACCCTGACTTTCACCAGCTCTGCGATGTCCAGGTCGGCCACATCTTGCCCATTCCCTAGCTGCGCTAAAACAACAGGGCGAGCGGATGGATGAGCATAGGCCGGCATGTTGGCAACCGTTGCGGAGCGCTTGGCGATGCTGGCAGGCTGGGCCATATCCGGCGCCGTAAAACCCTTTGTCTCGCTGTTAGTGAGTGGATTTTGGGGGGGATCGGCAAGAATGTCCGCGATTGCGAAAGGCAAGTTCCAAAGCAACAAACATGGCGCTACAGCAACCGTGAACATCACGCGCATGACGGAATGATGCTCGAAATGATTCATATGGCCTCCGCCTAGAGCGGCTCTACCTCGCTTCGTCACCGCATCAAGCGCTGCGATCGCTTATTAGGCAACAGCAAGCTGGAGCAGGAGCTGCACTAGATCTATGGCGCGATGGCGCAACGCATATTGTAAAGCATGGCACAACCGCTGATCATTGTCGACTGGTCCGATCTCTACCCCTGACCGAAGTCAGCAGTTGCTGCGGGCGGCACTGATTGTGCAGGGACGGGCATTGACCTTACACGAAAAAGTGCCCCCTCACGCGCGGCCTCGCTCAACGTGCACCGCGCCTATTTGAAGCGTCTGCAAGCCCTCCTGCTCTTGAAATGCCAACCAGTCTTCATCAGCGATCGCACAGTAAAAAGCAAGCCCGGGCACAAAAGGAACTGTGGCTGCTCGCCGTCTCGCCACAGCTTGCTGCGCTCGATGCCAAGGCAATAGTGGCGATCTATGCCGGGCGCATGCAAATCGAACAGACCTTTCGTGACGTAAATTGCGCGAACCACTATGTTGTAGTGCTCTAACGTAAAGCCATCAGGGAAATAAACGTAATGGCATCGGGTAATTCAATTTCGTGAAATTCTGTTTTTCCCCGGTGCCTTTACGCCTTTACGTTTTCCAACAAAACGATTTCTTTTCTCGCTCGAACGCGCGCCCTTCCCCCCCCCCCATCAACGGCTGACGAACGCAGTGGACGCCGTCCTGTTCAAATGCTCGCAAGTCTGCGTAAATCGTATTGACGTGACTACCGAGCCCGTCGGCAATCGTGGATGCTTCCACACCAGCCCCATGCAGCAAAATCGCTTCGATACGGCGCCGTTGCCGGGCATTGCAATCCGCCTCAAGTGCTGAATGCAATCGGCGAAGCGCCGAAGCACGGGGCTGGCGAACCTTTACTGAGCGTGCCATGGTGGAATCTCCTTCGATACAGTTTGATTCTGCCTTTGCTCGAACAGCGCGTGCGCATCATCGGACAGGTGCGACGCGATACGGCCTTGTTTCTGTCGCCACAACCGGAACCAAAACGCCGAGGATGCAAGCGCAAGCCTGGCCTGCGGATCGATGCTGCGATGCTCGCTACGCTGCCGCTGACTGAAATGGAACTGACAGTGTATGGCAAGGCGCAGCCGGTGCGGATACGCTCGCTCATCGCCGTGGCGCGATTTCTGAAGGGGCTCCCGGTGCAGGCCGCGTGGTGCGAGATGCGCCAAGCCGACAACACCTGGTCGCGTCCACGTCTGATCCTGGCGACCGAGACCGATCTGTCGGCACAAGCAGGTGGAAATCTATGCCGAGCGCTGGGGTATTGAGTCCTTGTTTCACAATCTCAAGCGCTGGTGGGGTATGACAAATCTGTGGCGGCAATCAAAGGCGGCGCTGGAGTTGTGGATGCAGATTCGTTCCACGGCATACGCCTTGACGCAATTGCTTGCCCTGCGCTTGTGGGAGTCCTTTCCGTTGATGGATATCGCACCTTGGCGCAAGGGCGCGATGATCACGGCCGGGCTCTTCGGTTAATGGCTACGAATTCATTTTATCGGACTTCGCGTGCGCCATGTCTACGACCCGAAGTCGCGTCAATTCGTGATGCCTTTCCCAGGTCGGGATCAGCGTTTGCAGTGTTGAATCGCGTTGCATGGCGTCGGTCGCATTCGAATCGTTGCATTTTTGAGTTTCTCAATGGTCGCCGCCCGAAAATTTTCGGGCGACGGGGCGGTGTGTGTCTAAACTTCAGTTCATGGAAGACTGCTCCAAGGGCCAATAGACACCAGCCCTGTCAATGTGAGTCGATTTGCCTGAAATCATCGAATTTCAGTGCGCCGATGGCAGTCCAATCCGCATTGCCTCTGGACTGGAGCCTCCCATGCGCGCTGCTGCCCCCAAACAATCCTCGCGTGCCGCCGATCCCGCCTTGCTGATGCCGCCGGCATTGGCGTGTCCGCGCGCGCTCGCGCCTTTCCTGCGCCGCGCCCCAGTGCCCGTGCTGGTGCGCTCCTGCCTCGAATGGATGCTCGCGCAGGCCGACCTGAACGCCTTGTTCGACCACACCGCGCAAGAGCAATATACGCGCTCCCTCACGCTCGATTTCCTCGTTGACCTCCTGCTCGACGTGGCTTGCGGCGCTCAGCCTTCGGCTCATGCCGCCCTCAAGGCCCGGCGCGAGCAGATCGACATTTCCCGGCAAGCCTTCTATGCCAAGCTGGCCCGCATGGAATTGCCCGTCTCCGAAGCCGTCGCCGCCCGCTTCGCCGACTTGGCCGAGACGGTCATGGCGCATGGCGGCTTCGCCGGCAGCGAACCCATTGCCGGCTTTGCCGCGCACGTGCTCGACGGCACCGTGCTGGGCGGGCGCACCGAGCATCGCCTCGCCCCGCTGCGCGGGCTGCGCGCCGCCGGCCTGACCGGCCATGCGCTGGCCGTCTATGCCCCGGCTCGGCGCACGGTGCGGCAATTGGTGCTCGACGAGGATGCCTACACCCAGGAGCGCGCGCTGCTGCCCCGGGTGCGGGTGCAGGCGGGCGAAGTGTGGATCGCCGACCGCCATTTCTGCGTGCGGTCGTTCCTGTTCCGTCTGCAGCGGCAAGGCGCCGCCTGCGCCATCCGCTGGCATGCGCAAAACTGTCCGTTCGAGGAACTCGCGCCGCTGGCGAGCGCGCCCGGCAGCACGCAGGGCGCGCTGGAACAGCTGGTGCGGCTGACCGATCCGGACACCGGCGAGCCCATGACGGTGCGCCGCATCGTGCTGCCGCTGGCCAAGCGCACACGCAACGGCGATGCCGAACTGATCCTGGCGACGACGCTGCCGCAGACCATCGGCGCCGACGTCATCTGCAACGCCTACCGCGAGCGCTGGCAAATTGAAACCCATTTCCAGCGCCTGACCGAGCAATTGCACTGCGAACCGCCCGCGCTGGACATGCCGCGCGCGGCCTTGTTTGCGTTCGCCATGGCGAGCGTGGCCGGCAACGCGCTGGCGCTGGTGCTGGCCGCGCTGCAGGCCGCGCATGGCGAGGAGGCGGTGCGGGAGCTGTCGTATTACTTCTTCGTGCTGGAGGTTTCCCAGATCTGGCTGGGCATGGAAGTGGCCGTGCCGCCGCAAGAGTGGGACTTCATCCGTGCGGCGACAGCCGAAACGCTGGCCGACTGGCTGCTCGCACTGGCACGCCACGCCGACATGGCGTACTTCCGGCGCAGCCGACGCGGACCGAAGAAGCCGCCGGCGAAGAAGCCCGCCGACGGGCGCACCCACGTCTCCAACAAACGCATGATCGAGGAAGCGTTGCAGCGCCCAGTTAACTATAAAAACTCACATTGACAGGGCTGGCCAATAGACACCTCCCCCCTCCCCAGATCTTCGCATACCAATTGAATCACCCGCACTACCGCATCCTACAAAGTACGCGTGCCGACCAGGAATTGTGTCGATTCGAAACTCAAGCGCTCGCGCATCGCGGCGTAATTGGCTCAGGATGAGTCGCCTGCCGCAACGCAGACTTCAGATGCGGAGACACATCCGCGACGTTGTTTGCACTTGATGCAGACCAGCACATGAAAAGTCGATCACGCATAACAGTCGAAGCCTCTAACTCACTGGATTATTAGTACCCACAAAACAACTTCCGGACCATGAAAAATGCGTCTGACTATGGAGGCGTTGACGTTACGCAATGTCAAAAACTGGCGTTGAATTAAATTAAGCAATAAAGAAGCATTTATCTGATGAGGCAAAAATGTGGCAATGGCGAAATTTCCGTCATGCCCACACCAATCGAGTGCATGCATTTCTTGCAATTCGGCGTCATCTTCCAAGATACCTCGACTGTTCCGTCCCTTTACAAACCAACGGCGAGAGATGAAGTGATATCGAAATGCAATTTACGTGTGAAATCCACTCAGCACGTTACAAATTGTTACCAATATTTTACTTAGAGCAACACTTCAGATTAATTGAATGGGAACTAATTTAAGCAATTAATTTCCAAATGGAAATCATCATGATGGTAGCTAGAGCAACACCCACATCATCAATCTCAGCTTGGCTCGGAACGCATATGAACGCACCTGTGGACATCTTTGCTGTGAAGAGATGTATGAGCACGACCTCAGACCTGCTCGCGACAAACAAGCGCTTGATCTTGGCGCTTGAAAGCGCACGTCAAGTCGCCTTCGACTGGCTCATTCTCGAAGACAAGCTTTACTTCAGCAGCGAGCTTGGCGACAGTTTCAAGGATTTGCCTATCGATACCGGCAGGACTTGGCGTTCAAATGAACTACCTGCGCTCATGCACGAGGATGATAAAGAAATTTTTCGCACCCATTTGCATCATGCACTCAAGGGAAGCAACGATACGGAGGATGCCGTCTATAGAGTGGAGGTGCGTCTGATCGATGCTTCAGGCGGATGGCGCTGGGTCGATATCGGCGGCAAGATCGTGGAACGCGACAATAAAGGCCGCGCACTGCGCATGGTGGGAACCTTTTCCGACATCGATGAACGCAAGCAGGCGGAGAAAAGAATTGCGCGATTGCGCGATCTCTATGCCGCACTCAGTCAAACAAATCAGGCCATCGTACGTATCGACAATCAGGATGCACTATTCCACGAAATTTGCCGGATTG
Source organism: uncultured Oxalobacteraceae bacterium (assembly GCA_946478765.1). Next base: position 13,449 of record CAMLDH010000005.1, read on the forward strand.
CAGTCGATCATGGCCACTTTCATATGGCGTGGATCGGCATGGTCGACGAGCATAGCAAACAGGTCATGCCAGTCGCTTCTTACGGTAGCGGCCTTGATGTATTGCAGAAAGCCATGGCGTCAATCGATGCATCAAAGCGCGAGAGTTGCGGACCGATCGGCACAGCGATCAGAGAGAACCGGCCAGTCATCTGCAATAACATCTTCAATGCCCATCAGTCGGAATTCTGCGCTGAAATTGCCGCGCAATCCGGCTTCCACGCGATTGCCAGTTTTCCTTTTCAACAATTAGGTCGTGCTGTGGGCGCACTCAATCTCCACGTCGCCGAAAAGAATTTTTTCGATGAATCTCTTATCAGCTTGCTGGAAGAGATGACGAGGGATATTTCATTTGCGGTTCATAACTACGCGCGTGAATCGCAGCGTGAAGCAATGGAAAATGCGCTGGTTGAAAGCGAACGATTCAAGAGCGCCATTCTTACCGCCGCACTTGATTGCATCATTTCCATTAATCATGAAGGTGAAATCATCAGTTTCAACCAGGCTGCGGAACGTACCTTCGGCTATCGCAGCAAAGACATATTGGGTCAAAAACTCGCGGATGTCATTGTGCCGCCCGAGTGGCGCGAAAAACATCGACAAGGCATGGCACGCTTTCTTCAGACTGGTGAAAGCACCCTCCTCAACCGCCGTATTGAGCTCACCGCGATGCATGCGGACGGCTCGCTTTTCCCTGTTGAAATGGCGACTGTTCCGATCCATATCCATGGCAAGCCGATATTTACCGCCTTCATGCGCGACATCTCGGAACTCAAGCAAAGTCAGGAAATCCTCAAGGAGAGTGCGATGCGCTACCGCCAGCTTGTCGAATTATCGCCAGAAGCAATCTTCGTGCATCGACAGGACAAGTTCGTTCTCCTCAACCAGGCTGCGGTGCGCATGCTGGGCGCCCAAACTGCGAGTGAATTGATCGGCAAAGACATAGCTGACTTCATTCATCCGGATTACCGCGCGGCTTCGGGCGAGCATATACGGCAAGCCCAACACAGTTCAAGCGCAACGCCGTTTCAGGAGCAAATATGGATGCGCCTTGATGGCAGCGAGTTCCATACCGAAGTCGCCGCGACCAAGCTGGTATACGATGGCATGCCCACGGTGCAAACCGTGGTACGCGACATCACTGTCCGCAAACGTGCGGAGGAGTTACAACTGGGTCAGAATCGCATTCTGAACATGGTTGCAACCGGCATCGAACTGGTAGAAATTCTGAATGCCGTCGCATTGTTTATCGAATCGCAATCCGAGCACGGGTTGTGTTCGATCCTATTGCTTGACCCTGACGGCTCCACCCTGTCAAACGGCATATCTCCGAGTTTGCCTGATATCTTTCGTCGCGAAATCGACGGTTTGCTGGTCGCGCCGGCAAGCGGCTCATGCGGAACTGCCATATTCCGGGCCGAACCGGTGATCGTCACCGATATTGCGCATGATCCTGTCTGGGCAACCTGCCGCAATCTCGCGCTTCGTCACGGGCTCAAAGCCTGCTCGTCATGGCCTATTTTCGGCAAGAACCGGAAGCTATTGGGTACGATAGCGCTTTACTTCCGCGAAGTCATGGCTCCTACCGCCAGGGATTTACAGCTGTTCAGCGTATATGCAAATCTCGCCGGCATCGCGATCGAAAGCCGCGCGTCGGAAGAACGGATTCGTTATCTCGCCCACTATGACGGGCTGACCTCGTTACCCAATCGCTTTTTATTCAAGGAATTTCTCGATCTTGCGTTGCGCAATGCGCAGCGCCATGGAAAACAGTTTGCCGTCTTTTTTCTTGACCTGGATAAATTCAAGGATATCAACGATACCCTCGGACATGAGGCGGGCGATCAGGTGTTACGGGAAACAGCCATCCGATTGCGCGGCTGCCTGCGACAAACAGACAAGATCGCGCGCATGGGCGGCGACGAATTTTACATATTGATCGAAGATTTGGAAGACGGACGTTATGCAGCCGAAGTGGCGCAAAAACTTCTCGAAGAAGCAGCGCGTCCGCTGCATATCGGCCGCCATACCTGCCAGTTGAGCGTCAGCATCGGCATCGGCATTTACCCTGACGATGGCCGCAATGGCCAAGCTTTGTTAAAAAATGCAGACTATGCGATGTACCGCGCGAAGAACCTGGGCAAGAATGGCTATCAGTTTTATTCAGCTAGCAAAGAAAGTACGACTATTCAAGCTTGATATCTAAACGCACCACCATTTCAAGGCACAAAAAAACCGCCCGAGCTTTCACTCGGGCGGTTTTTCTTTTTTTAACGACCGCAACAACCGGAACAGCTTATTGCTGCTGCTGTACCTGCTCGCCAGTTTCTTCCACTGCCGCAGCCTTCATCGACAGTTTCAGACGGCCACGATCATCGGTCTCCAGCACTTTCACGCGCACTTGCTGACCTTCTTTCAAGTAGTCTGCAACCGCATTCACGCGTTCATTGGCGATCTGGCTGATGTGCAGCAAGCCGTCTTTGCCAGGCATCACTTGCACGATCGCGCCGAAGTCCAGCAACTTAAGCACAATGCCATCATAGGTCTTGCCGACTTCAACTGAAGCGGTCAACTCTTCGATACGGCGCTTGGCTTCCTGGCCGGCAGCAGCATCGACGGAAGCGATCGTCACGACACCTTCATCGCTGATGTCGATCTGGGTGCCAGTTTCTTCGGTCAGCGCGCGAATCACCGCGCCACCTTTGCCGATCACGTCACGGATTTTTTCCGGATTGATCTTGATCGTGATCAGGCGCGGGGCGAAGTCGGACAGTTCAGTCTTCGTGTGCGGCATCGCTTCCTGCATCTTGCCGAGGATGTGCATACGGCCTTCTTTGGCTTGCGCCAATGCGACTTGCATGATTTCCTTGGTGATGCCCTGGATCTTGATGTCCATCTGCAGCGCGGTAATGCCGTTGGCAGTACCCGCCACCTTGAAGTCCATGTCGCCCAAGTGATCTTCGTCGCCGAGGATATCGGTCAGCACAGCGAACTTGCCGCCGTCCTTGATCAAGCCCATCGCTATACCGGCGACGTGCGCTTTCATCGGCACGCCTGCATCCATCAACGCCAGGCAGCCGCCGCAGACAGATGCCATCGACGACGAGCCGTTGGATTCGGTGATCTCGGACACGAGACGCACGGAGTAGCTGAAATCTTCCGGTGCCGGCAATGCTGCCTGCAAGGCGCGCTTGGCCAGGCGGCCATGACCGATTTCCCGACGCTTCGGCGTACCGACACGGCCGGTTTCGCCGGTCGCGAACGGAGGCATGTTGTAATGAAGCATGAAGCGATCAGAATACTCGCCCATCAATGCATCAATTTTTTGCTCATCGCGCGCGGTGCCGAGGGTTGCGACTACCAGCGCCTGGGTTTCGCCGCGGGTGAACAAGGCGGAGCCGTGGGTACGCGGCAGCACGCTGTTGCGAATCGTGATCGGACGCACCGTACGAGTGTCGCGGCCGTCGATGCGCGGTTCGCCTTCCAGTATCTGCGAACGGACGATCTTCGCTTCCAGATCGAACAGGATGCCGCCGACTTCGGCTGTGTCCGGTGCGGTGCCGCCGACCGATGCGGCTTCTGCCGCCAGCGCAGTGTTGACTTCCACCGTCACATCTTTCAGCTTGGCGGTACGCGCTTGCTTGTCCTTGGTTTGATACGCTTCACGCAATTTGGCTTCGCCGAAATGAGCCACACGTGCAATCAGCGCTTCGTTCTTCGGTGCCGGACTCCATTGTACTTCCGGCTTGCCGCCGTCACGCACCAAGTCGTGGATCGCATTGATCACGGCTTTCATCTGGTCGTGGCCGTAGACCACTGCGCCAAGCATGATTTCTTCGGACAGTTGCTTGGCTTCGGATTCCACCATCAACACCGCTTGCTCGGTGCCGGCAACAACCAGGTCCATTTCCGATGTCGCGAGCTGTGTCGCAGTCGGGTTCAATACGTATTGGCCATTGATATAACCGACGCGCGCCGCACCGATCGGACCGCTGAATGGAATGCCTGCCACGCACAGCGCAGCGGAGGCACCGATCATCGACGCGATGTCGGGATCGATCTCAGGATTGACGGACAGAACATGGATGATGATCTGCACTTCGTTCAAGTAACCTTCTGGGAACAGCGGACGAATCGGACGATCGATCAGGCGGGAAGTCAGCGTTTCTTTTTCGGATGGACGGCCTTCGCGCTTGAAGAAACCGCCAGGAATACGACCTGCAGCATAGGTCTTCTCAACATAATCAACGGTCAATGGGAAAAAATCCTGGCCCGGCTTGGCATCCTTGCGTGCCACAACGGTAGCGAGCACAACGGTATCTTCGATCGATACGAGCACAGCGCCAGAGGCTTGGCGAGCGATCTCGCCGGTTTCCAGCGTGACCTGATGTTGGCCGTACTGGAAGGTTTTGGTAACTTTATTGAACACGGTGTTCCTTTCTATTTTTGCCGACAGATTTTCAGGCGCTGTCGTTCACCTCACCACAGATGACCGGTTACAAGTAACTTGCCATCTCATTGTTGGACTATATGTTGAACCATACTCAATTGCGTATTGTCAATTACAAATCGCAAAAGGACAAAATGCCCGCATCAGCGAACTGACGCAGGCATTTCAATAAGCAAACTCAGACAGGATGTCGCAACCAGATTACTTGCGCAAGCCGAGTTTTTCAATCAGGGCACGGTAACGATTAGCGTCTTTGCCCTTGAGGTACGATAGCAGGCTCTTGCGACGATTAACCATCATGATCAAGCCACGGCGGGAGTGGTGATCCTTGGCGTGGGCTTTGAAGTGGCCGTTGAGCTCGTTGATACGGGCGGTCAGCAGCGCAACTTGCACTTCTGGAGAGCCGGTATCATTTTGACCGCGGGCGTTATCCGCAATAATGGCGGCCTTGTTGATATTTTCTACTGACATGATTACCTTTCACATGCGGTGCACAGAGTCACAACCCCGCACACCGTGAATAAACAAATTGAACAATTGGTCAAATCAACCAGACGCGCAGTATATAGGAAATAGCGTGACGGCTCAAATACTTAACGCGTTTAATTATGGGCAGCTGCCATGAAATACCTGCGGAATTTATTATTTACTGTGATTTTGACAATTTTCGCCGGATGCGCCACTTTTGGAACCGCCCCAGTCACTGTCGGCGAGCCAGAACAGGCTATCCTCGCGAAACTCGGTAACCCGACCCATCGTTATCAAGATGGGAAAGACCATTTGCTGGAATATGCACATGGCCCGTGGGGACAGCAAACCTACATGGCACGCATTGGTGCCGATGGCAAATTGGTTTCTTATGAGCAAGTTTTAACAACACAAAAATTTGCCTCGATTAAAGTCGGCCAAGCGACCAAGGACGATGTCTTACGTATGATCGGCGCGCCCAGCGAAATGACGTATTTGACGCTATCGCAATTGGAGGTATGGTCCTATCCCTACAAGGAAAGCAATACTTGGGATTCAATGATGCATGTGCATTTCGATAATGCGGGCATTGTGCGCAAAATGCTCAATGGACCCGATCCGCGTCGCGACCCGGATGAGCGCTTTCCGTTCGGGATGATGCGCATGAGATAGTTTGCTCTCGTCAGCGCGCATTCAGCACTCTTTCTTGACTCAGTGACCACGCCAATAAAAAAAGCGCCTGTTTCTTCAGGCGCTTTTTTTCAAGAGTAAATATCAGAGTTGCGGATTTAGTTTTTCCGCTTTCGAATGCAGTTTGTTCAGCGCTGACAAATACGCCTTGGCGGACGCGACCACGATGTCCGGATCAGCGCCCACTCCATTGACGATACGACCGGCTTTCGACAAACGCATCGTCACCTCGCCTTGCGATTGTGTTCCGGTCGTAATCGCATTCACTGAAAACAACAGCAATTCGGCGCCGCTTTTGGTTTTGGATTCGATCGCATTCACCGTTGCATCGACCGGACCATTACCCTGCCCTTCGCAGGTCGACTCCTTGCCATCGATTGAAAACACGACTTTGGCAGCAGGCTTCTCACCGGTTTCGGAATGCTGCGACAGCGACACGAAACGGTAATATTCATTGTCGTGCGCGTGCTCCTCGTCAGAGACGAGCGCCAGGATATCTTCATCGAAAATATCGGACTTGCGATCCGCGAGTTCCTTGAACCGCGTAAATGCCGCATTAACATCGGTCTCGGACTCTAAGGCAATGCCGAGTTCTTCCAGGCGCTGCTTGAATGCATTGCGACCGGACAATTTTCCCAGCACGATCTTGTTGGCGGTCCAACCCACGTCTTCGGCCCGCATGATTTCATACGTATCGCGCGCTTTCAAAACGCCGTCCTGATGAATGCCCGACGCATGCGCGAACGCATTGGCGCCGACCACCGCTTTGTTTGGCTGCACCGCGAAGCCGGTAATCTGCGACACCAGTTTGGAAGCTGCCACGATCTGCGTAGTATCGATGCCGATGTCGAAATTAAAATAATCCTTGCGCGTGCGCATCGCCATGATCACTTCTTCCAGCGCCGTATTACCTGCACGCTCGCCCAAGCCGTTGATCGTGCATTCGATTTGCCGGGCCCCGCCAATCATTACACCGGCCAGCGAATTCGCAACTGCCATACCAAGATCGTTGTGGCAATGTACCGACCAAACAGCTTTATCCGAGTTAGGCACGCGCTCGCGTAAAGTCTTCAGCATATTGCCGTACAGTTCCGGCACACCGTACCCGACGGTATCGGCAAAATTGATTGTGGTCGCACCTTCTGTAATGACCGCCTCAATCACGCGGCACAGAAAATCCATGTCGGAGCGGCTACCATCTTCGGGACTGAACTCGATATCGTCCGTAAACTTGCGGGCGAAGCGCACCGCCAGCTTGGCCTGTTCAAATACCTGATCCGGCGTCATCCGCAGTTTTTTTTCCATATGCAATGGCGACGTCGCAATGAACGTATGAATGCGCTTGCGCGAAGCCGGCGCAAGCGCTTCCGCGGCCCGCGAAATATCGCGGTCATTGGCACGCGACAGCGAACACACGGTGGAATCCTTGATCACGCCGGCGATTGCCTTGATCGATTCGAAATCCCCTTGCGAGGCCGCCGCAAAGCCCGCTTCGATCACGTCCACTCTCAGACGCTCCAGTTGCTTGGCGATGCGGACTTTTTCGTCCTTGGTCATTGAAGCGCCCGGAGATTGTTCGCCATCCCGTAAGGTCGTATCGAAAATAATTAGTTTGTCGGCCATGTTGTGCTCCTTAGGAAAGTTCGATCAATTCGCTGAATGCAAGCATTCGATTAATAACAAAAATTCCCGCTCATTTCATTTCTGTTAAACAACGACGCTATTCTTTCTCTTCGCCCGGTTCCGTTTCGGTTTCGATAATGCTTACCGGCTTGCCTTTGAACAGGCGCCAGAAATAAACGGCGTATCCCGACAAGCCATAGCATACAAACAGGCCGAACAACACCTTGGGTGGATCACTCGACACCGCAACAAATGCAAGGACGATCAGGAAAATCGCAATGAATGGAACCGACTTGCGGAAATTAATATCCTTGAAACTGTAGAACGGTACATTCGTGACCATCGTAAGGCCGGCATAGATCGTGACCGTCCATGCGAGCCAACTCAGATCGGTGCCGGCAAAGCGCAAATCATCCATCAACCAAACCAGTCCGGCGACCAATGCCGCAGCCGCAGGACTGGGCAAGCCCTGAAAATATCGTTTGTCGACGACCGCAATATTGGTATTGAAGCGCGCCAGTCGCAGCGCCGCACCCGCACAGTACACGAACGCCGCCAGCCAACCGAGTTTCCCCAATCCACGCAACGACCATTCGTAGACCACCAGCGCAGGTGCCGCACCGAATGACACCATATCAGACAGGCTGTCATACTGTGCGCCAAATTCGCTCTGCGTATTGGTTAATCGCGCGACACGACCATCGATACCATCGAGCACCATCGCCGCAAAAATCGCAATCGAGGCGTGATCGAACTTGAGATTCATCGCCATCACGATTGCGTAAAAACCACAGAAGAGTGCCGCTGTCGTAAACGCATTCGGCAACAAGTAAATACCACGCCGGCGCAAAGTCGGGCGCATCGGCGGGATTTCTTCCAGATGTGCATGGTGCAGCATCTGCTTGTTTGCACGCGACATCTTGGAAAATAACGCTACCTTGCTCTTGGCTTTGCGACGATTAAAATTTGCCATGCATATTCCGCTTTTTAGAAATGATGGAACAGGGTTGCGCGGCACCGCAATACTGAATTACGCGGCAGGCGCGGCTCTTTCCCCAGAACACGCTGATTTTGAGCATTTCGCGGCCGACATACGGATCCTGCGTTTTCTCGACAACCACAATGCGGCCATCTGCCGGAGATAACACGGCATTCGCTTTTTGCGGAATAACGCGAGCCGGATCACAGAAAAACTGCAGCGAGAACAGTGCGATGATCCAGAATGGAATCGACCAGGCAGCGGAAAACAAAGTCGCCATTGCGGCGAGGGCGACAGCCAGGCCCAGAAAAGACCAGCCTTCACGGGCGATGACAGGGTGCGGATAATTATTCAACGTCGCTCCGGATGGTTGATGGCATGTAAATCATATAGGAAAGCGTCGCTATTCTAGACGAGCCGACGCCAAATGTAACCCCCGCACAAAGCTGCGTGAGAGCGTCGAAAACCAAAAGCACCTACTTTTGAGCGTCGTCGGCCGCCCCCAACCGTTCTTGCGCTTGTTGCTGCAACTATTCTTCGAGCGCCTTGGCTTTATCCAGTGCTTCTCGCTGCGTCTTGATCAAATCCTAGGATGAACCTACCCGCTTGCACCTAGACAAGGCCAAGCCGAGCAAGCCGGCCATCACTATCCCACATGTGACACACTTTCATCATTGACACTCACTTGAATTTAACTTTACCAACGACCCGCATGTGCAAGGTCGTCTCGCCCGGCTCGAAACTCGGCTCTTCGACCAGCGCGGATTCCATGCTAGGGGCGCGCATTGCCATTTTTGCAGCAGGTGTCTCCTGTTGCGCATAAGCGCCAGAGCCCTCGAAATCTACCGTATCCAGCACGGCATCCGACACATTGCGGCCCATCGTTTTCGCAATCGCGGCGATACGCTCGGTCAGATTCTTGTACGTGGCTTCAATCCGCTTGTCATCCAGTTTCTTCATGGTTTCATCGGCCAAGCCGAATTGCAAGCCGTTGAGCGCCAGCAGCCGCTGTGTCGCAGCGACGGTTTTGGGTAAATGATCCAGATTCGTTGTAGTTACTTCCATATATTGCCCTACTCGCCAACTCACCGGTTGCCGCACCTTGTTATTTTGACGAAGTTGATCTTCAGGATAGATTGGATAGGTGTAGTAACCGCGCGTCTTGAGCGTCGCTAGCGGATCTTCGCGCTTGACGATCTCCATGCCCTGCTTCATTTTTTGGTTGACCCGAGATGCGGCTACGGCCTTGTCTTTGTCCTGCTCCTCGATCATCAGCGTCACGTGCGCTTCGTCATTCGCATGTTTGACTTCCCCAAAAGCCTGGACGATCACGAGTGCGCCGCCGGTTTGCACCGATGTCAGTTTTTGCGCCTGCACTGTGGCAACGTTCATGAACAAGATAATCGATAGTGACAATGTCCCTAAGCCGCGCATGGCGTTTCTCCAATAAAAATGGGGCTACCCAGTGTAGCCCCATCGAATTCGTAAAACCAAGAATAGTTCCACTAACCAGCGTTGGAATTTTTTACAATTGCTTAGTTCTTCGACTGATCGACCAATTTATTTTTTGCAATCCAAGGCATCATCGCGCGCAGCTTGCTACCGACTTCTTCGATTTGATGCTCTGCTGTCAAGCGACGACGGGAAATCAAGGTCGGTGCACCTGCCTTGTTTTCCAGAATGAAGCTCTTTGCATATTCGCCAGTCTGAATGTCTTTCAGGCATTGACGCATCGCATTCTTGGTGTCTTCTGTCACGACGCGCGGACCGGTCACATACTCGCCGTATTCTGCGTTGTTGGAGATCGAGTAATTCATGTTGGCGATGCCGCCTTCATAGATCAAATCGACGATCAGTTTCAGTTCGTGCAAGCACTCGAAGTAAGCCATTTCAGGTGCATAGCCAGCCTCTACCAAGGTTTCGAAACCGGCTTTGATCAGTTCAACCGTACCGCCGCACAGTACCGCTTGTTCGCCAAACAGGTCGGTCTCGGTCTCTTCGCGGAAGTTGGTTTCGATGATGCCGGCACGGCCGCCGCCGTTCGCCATGGCATAGGACAAAGCGATGTCGCGCGCGTTACCGGATTTATCCTGATACACAGCGATCAAGTGCGGTACGCCGCCACCTTGGGTGTAGGTACCACGCACGGTATGGCCGGGCGCTTTCGGTGCGATCATGATCACGTCCAAGTCGGCGCGCGGCACGACTTGACCATAGTGAACATTGAAGCCGTGAGCGAAGGCCAGTACGGCGCCTTCCTTGGCATTTGGTGCGACGTTTTCGTTATACACCTGTGCGATATTCTCATCAGGCAACAAAATCATGATGACGTCGGCCGCCTTGACTGCGTCGTTCACTTCTGCAACGTTCAGGCCGGCATTCTTCACCTTGTTCCAGGAAGCGCCACCTTTACGCAAGCCGACTGTCACTTTGCAACCGGAATCATTCAGGTTTTGTGCATGTGCATGCCCCTGGGAGCCGTAACCAATGATGGCAATGTTTTTGCCTTTGATCAGGGACAGGTCGCAATCTTTATCGTAGAAAACTTTCATTTTTATTCCTAAATCAGTTAATCAACATTCATTATTGTGGGACAGAGTCAAGCGCAGCGGTACTTTGTCCCCAACACTATAAAAAAGTTAAACTTTGAGAATGCGCTCGCCGCGGCCAATGCCGGAACCGCCCGTGCGGACGGTTTCCAGAATGGCGGTACGGTCGATTGATTCGATAAACGCATCGAGCTTGCCTTTATTACCGGTCAATTCGATCGTGTAGGTTTTTTCCGTAACATCGATGATGCGGCCACGGAAAATGTCCGCAGTACGCTTCACTTCTTCACGCTCCTTGCCGACCGCACGCACCTTGATGAGCATCAGTTCGCGCTCGATATGCGAACCTTCGGTCAGATCGACCACTTTCACCACTTCAATCAAACGGTTCAGGTGTTTGGTGATTTGCTCAATCACATCATCCGAACCGGAAGTCACGATCGTCATGCGCGACAAGGTCGCATCTTCGGTAGGCGCCACTGTCAAGGTTTCGATGTTGTAGCCGCGCGCCGAAAACAAACCGACCACGCGCGACAACGCGCCCGCTTCATTTTCCAGCAAAACAGAAACGATATGTCGCATGATTACAGATCCTCCGAACCCAAGAGCATTTCAGTCAAGCCTTTGCCAGCCTTGACCATGGGCCAGACATTCTCTGTTTGATCCGTAATGAAATTCATGAACACCAACCTGTCTTTCATCGCAAATGCTTCTTTCAATGCGCCGTCGACATCATTCGGATTTTCGATTTTCATGCCGACGTGGCCATAGGATTCGGCCAATTTGTTGAAGTCCGGCAGGGAGTCCATGTACGACTCGGAATAGCGGGAACCGTAATCGATCTGCTGCCATTGGCGCACCATGCCGAGGAAGCGATTGTTCAACAGAATGATCTTCGGCGTCAGATGGTATTGCTTGCAAGTAGCCAATTCCTGAATGCACATCTGGATTGATGCTTCGCCGGTGATGCAGGCGACCGTTGCATCGGGATTAGCCATCTGTACGCCCATCGCGTACGGCAAACCGACACCCATCGTGCCCAGGCCACCGGAATTGATCCAGCGGCGCGGCTTGTCGAATCGATAGTATTGCGCAGCCCACATCTGGTGTTGCCCCACGTCGGAAGTGATGAAGGCATCGCCTTTGGTGATTTCCCACACTTTTTCAACCACCGATTGCGGCTTGATGACTTCTTTCGAGGTCGGGTACTTCAGGCATTCGCGTTCGCGCCACTGATTGATTTGTTTCCACCAATTGGCGAGCGCCGGCGCATTGGGTTTTGCATCGCTCGCATTGAGCTGCGACAGCAATTCCTGCAGCACGTCTTTCACATTGCCGACAATCGGAATATCAACTTTCACGCGCTTGGAAATCGACGACGGATCGATGTCGATATGAATGATTTTGCGCGGATGAGAGGCGAAGTGTTTCGGATTGCCGATCACGCGATCGTCGAAACGTGCGCCGATAGCGATCATCACATCAGAGTGCTGCATCGCCATATTGGCTTCATAGGTGCCGTGCATACCGGGCATGCCGACGAATAGATCGCTGGATGCTTTATAGGCGCCCAAACCCATCAGCGTATTCGTGCATGGAAAACCGAGCTTGTCGACCAACTTGTTCAATTCCGGCGCAGCATTGGCCAGAATGACGCCGCCGCCGGTATAAATCATTGGTCGCTCGGCCGCCAGCAGCAATTGCACCGCCTTGCGAATCTGGCCGGAATGCCCTTTATCGACCGGCTTGTACGAGCGCATTTCGAGCTCCTTCGGATACTCGTACGCGCACTTGTGCATGCTGATGTCTTTGGGAATATCGACCAATACCGGGCCTGGACGGCCGGTCGTCGCGATATAAAACGCTTTCTTCATCGTCATTGCCAAATCCTTGACATCCTTGACGAGGAAGTTGTGTTTGACGCACGGCCGGGTAATGCCGACCGTGTCGCATTCCTGGAATGCATCCTGCCCGATCGCGTGAGAAGGCACCTGTCCGGAAATGATCACCATCGGGATCGAATCCATGTGCGCAGTGGCCAGACCTGTGACCGCATTGGTGACGCCAGGGCCGGACGTGACAAGGGCGACGCCGACTTTTTGCGAACTGCGGGAATAAGCATCTGCCGCATGAATCGCAGCCTGCTCGTGCCGAACCAGGATATGCTGAAACTTGTCCTGATTGAAGATTGCGTCGTAAATGTAGAGCACTGCGCCGCCAGGATAGCCGAACACGTGTTCAACACCCTCCTCAGCCAAACAGCGCACAACAATTTCCGCGCCTGTGATTTCCAAACTCATACATCGTTCCTTTCAAGGTCCATTGGAGATTGATCGGATGCTCTTGCCTGACGAAATCGTGTCGTACTGCAGTGCTGAGGCTTCCCTTTTTTGTGCGGTCACACTACCTCGTTACGCATCCGTAGATGCGATTCAAAATAATGCTAAACGCGACTCGTTCAGCCTGAGGTTCTGGAGTACGCCTACAACTTCTCGCGCTTGTGGCACGGGTTGGAGCAAACAGCCTTAAATTGTCAAAGCACGTCTGATCGCTGGGCCGCATTATGCGCTGCTAGCAAAAAGACCATATCCTTCGAGATTGCGAAGGGATTGATACGTTAATGCGTCGCACCATTTTGGTCAAGTCAAATTCCGTTAATTCCTTTTGAAATCAAGGATTTTGAGCAAAAAGCGCGCACAAACCAGGCCTTTTTTGCTAGCATGCGCACAGTTTGCAAGAAGAACCATAGGCAACTCCAACGGCATCAACCGACGAATTCCTTGGCCGCGCCTCAGACGGCGCGCCGCATTGCATGGCAACCGACAAAGAACTTTCCGACTTCCTCGAAAATGTAGAGCGCCGCGCATTCAAGCAGGCTGTATACGCCGTCCGCAAGGATGAGGCGGCGCTCGACATAGTGCAAGATGCAATGATCAAACTGGCCGAGAAGTATGGCGACAAGCCTCCGGCCGAATTGCCTTTGCTGTTTCAACGCATTCTGCAAAATACCATTCACGATTTCTTCCGCCGGGAAAAAGTACGCAATACCTGGGTTAGTCTTTTTTCAAGTCTTGGCGGCGACACAGATGATAGCGAAGACTTCGATCTACTGGAAACTTACGAAGCTAAAAGCGGGTCCCAAGGCTCGGAATCCGGTGCCGACAAGGTCGAACGCAATCAGGTTCTCGCTGCCATAGATGAAGAAGTACAAAAACTGCCGACGCGTCAACGGGAAGCATTCCTCATGCGTTATTGGGAAGATATGGATGTAGCCGAAACCGCCGCCGCGATGGGATGCTCTGAAGGCAGTGTGAAAACGCATTGCTCACGAGCAACGCGTGCGTTGGCCCAGGCGCTGAAGGCCAAAGGAATACACTTATGAACACTGAAGAAATCAACTTCGCTTACAAAGTGCGTCACGCACTCAATGAAAATCTCGACATTTTGCCTGCCTCGACAGCCAATCGACTGGCTTCTGCGCGAAAAATTGCCTTATCTCGCAAGAAAAACGACGCGCCGCTGCATATGCTTGCATCTCAACGCGCGCTGGCGGGACAAATCGGCAATTTTTTTAACGAGCCATTGTCATGGATCGGTCGCATGAGCTTGGCAATTCCAGTTATTGTGGTAGTTATCGGCTTGATCGGCATTTACCAAGCTGAACAACAACAACGCATTAGTGAAATTGCAGATATCGACGTTGCTGTTCTGGCAGATGAATTGCCTCTTACCGCCTATCTGGATCATGGCTTTAACGCCTATCTCGCCAAACGGGTGGACTAAGCATGGCGCAAAGATGGTCCGTCGCCACCGCCCGCGGCTTGCGGGCGGTCTGCTTTTTGGGCGCTGTGCTGACGGCTGCCGTAGCTAACGGTCAAGCGAATACGGGCGCCGGCCTTCCGCATGCAGCTGCCTCATCGCCCAATAGTAAACCGGCGCCCATACAACCAGCTACCAAACCCGTGTGGGCCGAGCTGACCCCGGCACAACGACAAGCTCTTGCGCCTCTTGCCACCGAGTGGGACAAGATCGAAGATATCCGGAAAAAAAAGTGGCTTGAAATCGCGAACAAGTTTTCGGCCATGAAACCTGACGAACAACAACGCATGCACACTCGCATGCGGGATTGGGCGAAACTGACACCGGAACAACGACGTGTTGCCCGCGAGAGCTATGCGCGTTCGAAAAAACTCAATCCGGATCAAAAATCTGCACAATGGCAGCAATATCAACAGTTGCCGGAAGACCAAAAAAAGAAACTGGCAGCCGACACTGCGAGCAAAAAGCATGTCGCCAATTTACCCCCTGCGCATAGCAAGAACAAGACAGTGCCGCCGATCAAATCCACACCCAAGCCTGTGCTCGAACAGTCGGTAACGCCGCAAGTGGCAAACCAGTCGGTTATTCAGCCATCTGCACCGCCAGCAACTAAATAAACGCCTCGTTGAACATCATTACTACGCCACCGCTAAAACGCCGTCTTGCCAGCATGGTATATGAAGCCATGCTGCTGTTTGGCGTCGTATTTATCGCGGGTTGGTTGTTCGATACGCTCACCCAGAGCCGGCACGCATTGACCTTGCGCCATGCTCGACAGTTCTGGCTGTTTCTCGTGCTAGGAGTTTATTTCGTTTTCTTCTGGCGGCGCAGCGGACAAACCTTGGCAATGAAGACATGGCGGATCAAGCTCGTTGTTCCTGGCGCCACTCAAGTTCCGCTGACCAAGGCGATTACACGCTATTTACTCGCATGGATGTGGTTTTTGCCCGCCATGGCCTTGGATTATGCGTTCGATCTCAAAGGGTGGGCCAGCATTGCTGTCATTGCGATCGGCATGGCGCTGTGGGCGATGACGATACGACTGAATAAAGATCGTCAGTTTTTGCATGATCAACTGGTCGGCACGCGACTCATTCATTTCAACACGCCTGCGGTCCGTAAAAAAGTCTAATCCCGTCGTGAACAGACGTGAGAATCAGCTGCTTCATTGCGCCAAAGAGCCACTCAAAAAAATGACGCGGATCTGTTTCGCGTATAACACTCACTCCAACGCAAACGGCCGTATTCGTTCTGCATACAAATTATCCATCATCGCCGCCTCGCGCGCGATAATCGTCGCGACGAAAATACGCGGCTGCTTCATCCCCTTGAAGGCGACAAATCCACGTTCAAGAAAATCGTGCAATTCAGATAGCTTCGCCAACTTCGCCGGGCCACGCATCATTTTAAGCGTACTGCCGATGAGAGGAACCCGCACCAGTTCGCACAGCGAATTTCCCACCGATTGCACGTACGCCAACTGCTTCTCGCGGTCGACACGCTGTGTCAATTGCCTATAAGCGGCGATGTAATCGTCTTCAGAAAACAGTTCGCCCAGGCGCGACGCCATTACCGCATCAAGCGATTCCGACAACGCGTCGAGCGCCATCGCATCCGCGATCGTTGCCAGCGCCTGCACGGGCAGTAATTTTTCCATCACCGGGATAATGCGTTCAATATCCGCATCCCGCTGCGTCATGTCTTCCGCACCATATAAATCGTTCAAGAAAAACTGCGCCGCCGTACGCGATTCCGGACTTGCCAGTAAATCAGCATGGGTCATGGCCATCCGCTCAGATTGAAAACGCTTGAGAGCACAGCGGGCGGCATGGGTTGCGATGTTGGCCTTGGCCGCTTGGCGCTGTGCCATCACCGAGCGCAATTCACGGCGGAGTGTTGCAACGGCATCCTGCTTTTTCATATGAAAATCAAATTCAAATACATGTGAACAAGCACTAACGGGAATGAAACCGGATCGACCGATTATGACATTCTCATTCTCAAATTATGCTGCTTTTATTTAACGAAAAGCCCTGTTCACAGTAAAACTTATTCGAGGGTTCGAACTCTCACAAGAGACATGGCCTCTTCCCTATCATGCTGAAGGACGCACTTTCATTCGGTTCGCCGCAAATCATCGACGACACAATTTCATGCGTACAAGGAGCTGTTGAGCATTGCATGGTAGTCCGTATTACACGCCTATTGCTTTTGCTGCAGACCGCAATTGCCGCCGGATTTTTTTTGTTGGCGGTGAAGGTTTTGCAGGTAAACAATCTTTGGCTTGGCCTCGCTTTCGGCATTACGGCAGTTTTGCTGCTGCGTCTGGCGATCACTACGAATAATTTTTATCTCGCTTGGACTTATCGTAGCGAGACGCCTGCCGCTTTTCGGCTCAACTGGCGGCAGGTGTGCCGCTTGTTCCTGGGAGAATTTAGCGCGACCTTGATCAGTTCCTCCTGGACCATGCCGTTTCACACGTTCAGAAAGCGCATTGCAAAAAATCCGACCTGTCTGCCGGTGCTGCTCATTCATGGTTATGGATGCAATAGCGGCTATTGGCACAGCATGAGTAAAGTATTGATGCACGCGAATATTACGCATTATGCAGTTGACATGGAGCCCGTGTTCGGCACCATCGATGCCTATGCTCCTATCGTGCATGACACGGTGGAAGCCATGTGTACCGATACCGGTCACGACAGAATCGTTATCGTCGCGCATAGCATGGGCGGCCTCGCGGCACGTGCCTATCTGCGGGATCATGGCAGCACTCGCATCGCCAGAATCATCACACTTGGCACGCCGCATTATGGAACCGGCTTGGCCAATTTTGGCCCCGGCATCAATAGCCAACAAATGCGCTGGAAAGGCAACGGCCAACATGGAAAATCGAGTAGCTGGCTGCACCAATTGGCGGATCGGGAAGATTGCGCTACATCCGCCCTTTTCGTATCAATTTACTCGCACCACGACAACATCATTTCGCCACAAACATCCTCTTTCCTGCCAGGCGCGAAAAACATCGAAGTCCATGGAATCGGTCACGTAGCATTGGCGCTCGATCCGACCATCCAGACCAAAGTGATTGAAGAAATTCGGCTTGCTTCGCAAGTCATTGCAACAATGCCGGCAAAAAAATCCGCGTAACAACAGGTGCGGTTACTTCAGCGCGTTATTCTTTGCCTGTGATAATTCTCTGACCGTCCGGTGTGGCGATACGCGCAACGAGATACGGTTCCCCACCACGATCGGCGGCATGCACCGTCAACTTTGGTTCCGCATCCAGGCCGATTTCCGCCCACCGTGTCACAAGCCATTCCGGCTGCGGATAATAGGCTTCCAAATGCAGCAGCCGATACCCAAAATCCGGATAGAAGTTTATTGTCAATTAACAAGTCTTCCATTACAGAATTACTGGCAACGTCGCTTGACGTTGAACTTTTCTAATAGTTTGGCAACTGAATATTAATGCATCCATTTTCAGATGTTCACACTACAACAGCGCGAGTGCAAAAATCGGATTGTCCGTTTATTTTTGCCCGCACAAGTCCAGGAACTCTCTATGAAAAAATTAATTTCCATCCTCGCGGTTGCACTCGCGACATTGAGCGGGGCCTCCCATGTCTTTGCTGCCGATATCGTTGACACTGCGGTTGCAACCGGCTCGTTGAAGACCTTTGTCGCCGCCTTAAAAGCGGCAGGTTTTACGCAAGCACTCAAAAGCTCAGGGCCTTATACAGTATTCGCCCCATCTGATGAAGCCTTTGCTAAGCTACCGACAGGCACTTGGGATGCGCTGATAAAAGACAAAGCCAAACTGGCGCAAGTGTTGGCCTATCATGTTGTACCCGGCAAGATCCTGGTAGCCGAGGTGAAACCTGGAAATGTAAAAACCGTTCAAGGCAGTACGCTTCGTCTTGCTTCAGACAACGGGCAGGTCACAGTCAATGACGCGAAGATCACGCAAAGCGACGTGTTAGCAGACAACGGCATTATTCATGCGATTGATGCCGTTGTGTTGCCGAACAAGGAGAAATAGCGCTTGCGTCGATCAGAATGGTGTACCCTCCCGGCTCTTCGTTCTTCGTTCGTCGCACTTCATTCGTTTCGTTGCACTTGCCGCGAACCATAAAAAATGGACCTGCATGAACGCAGGCCCATTTTTCGATTCAACACGCTTTAAACACTGAGACGCAAACCGGCATTCATTTGCGATGTCTTCTTGTCGCCATCCTTTTTTGCCGCATCGGAATCCGGGAACATGCAGAAGCTGGCATTCATTACGATTTGCCAGCGGAGATCCTGATCAACCAAGAGACGATCACGCGGGATATCCACTCGCAGTCAAAATTCATCAACAGACAACCGAAATGCGATCCCCACCGGCACCGGATGCCGCGGATGCTTTCGTGGATTGATTTATCGGTGTTATGCTAGAAAAAAGCCAGCATGAAGGTAAAAAAATAGATGATGTCGTGGCGTTATACGAAGAAGCCGCTGCGTGCGAACCGATGGATGCGATGGAGCGTATGGATGTGGAAATGGCGAAGGAAGAACTGGAAGATTGAGCCGTGATGAAGTCTCTCTGCGTCTATTGCGGCTCGTCGTTTGGCGCAACACCATTATATGCAGAAGCCGCGCGTGCATTAGCGAAGGAAATGGTCGACAACAATATCGCGCTGGTTTATGGGGGCGGCAACGTCGGCCTCATGGGCGTTATCTCCGATGAGGTGCTGCGTCTGGACGGGGAAGTGACGGGAGTCATTCCGCAGGCGTTGATGGACAAGGAAGTCGGTCATGGCGGTCTGACGCGCCTGCATATCGTAAAAGACATGCACGAACGCAAAGCGATGATGGCGGAATTGTCCGACGGTTTTATTGCGATGCCCGGCGGTATCGGCACCATGGAAGAACTATTCGAAGTGCTGACCTGGTCGCAACTCGGCTTCCATGACAAACCGATCGGCCTGCTGAATGCACACGGCTTCTATGATCGCCTGGTCGAATTCGTCCGGCATCTGGTGGACGAGCAGTTTTTAAAAGCAGAACAGGCCTCTCTATTGATGCACGAAGCGGATGCACCGACATTGTTAAAGCGATTCAAATCGTATCAACCCCAGTATCACGACAAACTCCTGAATTGCGCCGACGCGAAAACCTTGCTTCCTTAAACCTAGATTCGGCAGTTGACCGCTCGCTTTCGTCTGGAGAGCCGCATGAACATTCACTTTTATTCGTTCGATAACCGTCAC
>CAMLDH010000006.1 GCA_946478765.1 uncultured Oxalobacteraceae bacterium
CAGCTCGCGGAGGGACTTTCACCCACAGGAGTGCGCCCATGCTGGGCGCACAAAACAAAACCCCCGGTGCCGTTAAGGCAGCGAGGGTTAACTAAAACTAACTACCTGTTAGTATTATTTATTGTTCTTCTTTCTGAATTAGCCGTAGCGTAGTCTAGTGCAAAATCACCTTGCCTCAAATGCTTTTGACTAATGTGTTGTGATGTGCCAACGCAGCAAAAACGCGAGCACAAGGCTCGCGTTTTGATTGGTTTACAGCAATAAAAATTAGCTTTATTTAACTGCTGCCAGCTTCTGCCAAGTATCGATGACGGAATCGGGATTCAAGGAAATTGATGCGATTCCCTCCTTCATCAGCCATTCGGCAAAATCAGCATGGTCCGACGGGCCTTGGCCGCAGATGCCGATATACTTGCCCTGGGCTCGGCATGCCGCAATCGCACGGGACAGCAAAGACCGCACCGCCGGATCGCGCTCATCGAAATCGGCCGCCAGCAATTCCATTCCCGAATCGCGATCCAGACCGAGCGTAAGCTGGGTCAAATCGTTGGAGCCGATCGAGAAGCCATCGAAATGCTCCAGGAACTGTTCTGCCAGAATCGCGTTGGACGGCACTTCGCACATCATGATTAGACGCAGTCCATTTTCACCACGCTTCAAGCCGTTCTTGCCGAGCAGATTCACGACTTTTTCCGCTTGACCAAGGGTCCGCACGAACGGCACCATGATCTCGACGTTGGTCAAACCCATGTCGTTACGTACCCGCTGCATCGCCAGACATTCCATTTCGAACGATTCGGCAAAATCAGCCGACAGATAGCGCGCCGCGCCGCGGAAACCCAGCATCGGGTTTTCTTCATCCGGCTCGTAGCGTGAACCGCCGATCAGCTTTTTGTACTCGTTCGACTTGAAGTCGGACAAACGCACGATCACCGGTTTGGGCCAGAATGCTGCAGCGATGGTGGCGATCCCTTCGGCCAGCTTATCGACATAAAACGCTTTGGGCGATGCGTGACCACGCGCAACCGATTCCACGGCTTTTTTGAGATCCGGATCGATGTTCGGATATTCGAGAATCGCTTTCGGATGCACGCCGATATTGTTGTTGATGATGAATTCCAGACGCGCCAAACCGACGCCGCCATTTGGAATCGACTGAAAATCGAAAGCCAACTGCGGATTGCCGACGTTCATCATGATTTTCAAAGGCAGGTCCGGCAATGTGCCGCGCATGACTTCGGTCACTTCCGTTTCCAGCAAACCGTCATAAATCTTACCTTCATCACCTTCGGCACAGGAAACGGTGACCAGCGTGCCGTCTTTCAGCATATCGGTCGCATCGCCGCATCCAACCACGGCCGGTACGCCCAATTCACGCGCAATAATCGCAGCGTGGCAGGTACGTCCACCGCGGTTGGTGACGATCGCGGATGCACGTTTCATCACGGGCTCCCAATTCGGATCGGTCATGTCGGCCACCAGCACATCGCCCGGCTGCACGCGCTCCATTTCGGAAGGATCGTGAATCACGCGAACCGGACCGGCGCCGATTTTTTGCCCAATTGCGCGGCCGCAGGTCAAAACAGTCCCGGTACCTTTGAGCTTGAAGCGCTGCTGCGAATCGGTCGCCTTTTGTTGCGACTTGACGGTTTCCGGACGCGCCTGCAGGATGTACAACTTGCCGTCGCGGCCGTCTTTGCCCCACTCGATATCCATCGGGCGGCCATAGTGCTTTTCGATGATCATCGCGTACTTGGACAACTCGACGATTTCCGTATCGTTGAGCGAATAACGGTTGCGCAATTCGATCGGCACATCGACAGTCTTGACCGAACGGCCGGCCTTGGCTTCTCCAGTGAATTCCATCTTGATCAGCTTCGAGCCGATATTGCGGCGAATGATAGGCAGCTTGCCTTGTTCCAGCATCGGCTTGTGAACGTAGAACTCGTCCGGATTAACGGCGCCTTGCACCACGGTTTCGCCGAGGCCATAGCTGGAGGTAATGAAAACAACATCCTTGAAACCGGATTCGGTATCGATCGTAAACATCACGCCGGCGGCGCCGACATCGGAGCGCACCATGCGTTGCACGCCGGCCGACAATGCGACTTCGGCATGAGTAAAACCTTTGTGAACGCGATAGGAAATTGCGCGATCGTTGTACAGCGATGCGAAGACGTGCTTGATCGCTTCCAGGACGTTATCGATGCCGACCACGTTCAGGAAAGTCTCTTGTTGCCCGGCAAACGATGCGTCCGGCAAGTCTTCGGCGGTTGCGGAAGAGCGCACCGCAAATGACATTTCGCTCGCCGAATCGGCTACCAGCTTTTGATAAAACTCGTTGATTTCCTGCTGTAGCCGTGGCTGGAATGGCGTCTCGACAATCCATTGACGAATTTCCGCACCCGCTTGCGCCAAAGCCCGGACGTCATCGATATTGAGCGACTCGAGGCGATCGGCAATGCGTTGCGCAAGCGTCAGCCCGCCATTTGTACTGTAGGCCAGAAAATCGCGAAATGCATGCGCGGTAGTCGCAAAACCACCAGGTACGCGCACGCCCACACCAGCCAGTTGGCTGATCATTTCGCCTAATGATGCATTTTTTCCACCGACGGACTCGACATCCGTCATCCGTAGATGTTCAAATGAAGCGACGTAAGTCACCCCCGGGGTTACCCCTGAAATTACTGCATTGGACATAACAACCTCTAGTTTGATGATAAGAAATCTGCATGTTTGCCTTCCCTGCCCGATTGTTTTTGTTATTCTTAATACGGAGCAACTGGATTCAATGAGTTAGATCCCATTTTACAGTGTGCAACACGATTTTGTGATACACGCCCTCCACTTTTTTAGTGGCTTTTATTCATCTATTAAGCTATGTCAGATCACACGCCTCCTCCTTTACCCCCTGCGGACCGCACGGTCTTCTTTGTCTCTGACGGCACCGGGATTACCGCAGAGACATTCGGTCATTCCGTGCTGACGCAATTCGAATTGCGATTCAGACAAATCCGGCTTCCATTCGTCGACACACTCGACAAGGCGCATGATGCTGTTCGTAAAATCAATGATGCCTTCGCAGCTGATGGAAAGAAGCCGATCGTGTTCTCGACCCTGGTCAAGGCAGACCTGTCCTTGGTCATTCGCCAAGCCAAGGGCATGCATATGGACTTGATCCAGACCTTTGTAGAGCCATTGGAACAAGAACTTGGCGTGAAATCGACGCACACGATAGGGCGCAGTCATAACATCGCGGATTCGGACGAATACAAGAACCGGATTGAAGCAATCAATTTTTCCCTGGCGCATGATGATGGCCAGTCCAACAAGAATCTGTCGTCCGCCGACGTGATTCTGGTCGGCGTGTCGCGTTGCGGGAAAACGCCAACCAGCCTGTACTTGGCAATGCAGTACGGAATCAAGGCTGCCAATTACCCTCTGATACCGGACGATTTCGAGCGCGACAAGCTGCCAAGTGGTTTGCTGCCGTATAAAAGCAAGATTTTCGGCCTTTCGATCGCTCCCGACCGACTTTCCGAGGTACGCAACGAGCGCCGCCCGGGCAGTAAATATGCCGCACTGGAGAATTGCCGTTACGAAATCAATGAAGCGGAAAAATTGATGCGCCGCGAAGGGATTCGGTGGATGTCGTCTACCGCCAAATCGATTGAGGAAATCGCAGCGATGATTTTGCAGGAAATCAAATTGGATAAGCGGGTTTACAGTTAGATTGCACCTGTTCGGGGCAGGATCTTCGGCCTATCTGCCAACCGCCCGAAAAGAGCCAGCACGCATAACCATGTTGGCGCTTTTGCTGTACGTCTGTGCAAATTTGGTCTTTGCGCCTGATCTTTGTCTTGAGTTTGACGCATCCCAGCAAACTTACACGTTCCTTACAAATGCAACTTACACATTCCTTACAAATTGATTATAAATAGATAATCAGTATCGACTGGAGTTCGCCATGGACCTTATTGTTATTGAAATATTTCTGTGGGCCGTGCTGATTTTCTTCTTCTGGGTGCTGAAAGATGGCTTGAGCCATGTGGAAGCGGATATCGAGGATTTGGGATTGTTTCCGGTGCGTCCAAGGACCCATATTTCCGTCTCTCGACCTTACGATTTGCCGGATAGACTAATGGATGCCATCGGTAGCTATCGGGATGCGCCGATTTATCGTTACGCGATTATTGGTGGACAGCCTTATCAGTTCGACCATGTTTGTCCGCCGGGAGGAGAAAAATCCGGACAAGAGGGACAACGCTGCGTAGCGCCGGGCTTGATCTATTTACCGTTGAATGGACAAGCGATCTCGGCGTAGTATTCGGCCCGCTTTACGTAAGAACAGGATAGCAAAACCCATTTCACCAGCAGTTCACGCTAGCGATTCGTTTTTTGCCGCACCTGCTCAAAAAAACAGATAGCGGCACTTGCCGCCACATTCAAGGATTCGATTTCCCCCAAGTGCGGGATCGCTACTTGGTGCGTTGCAAGCGACAGCAAGCGGGGATCGACGCCCTGCCCCTCGTGACCAAACAGCCACGCCACCGGCTGGTTCAAATCCAGGTCGTATACTGTCCGTGGCACATGAGAACTGGTTGCCAGGACCGGCACGTTTGCTGTCTGTATCAATGTCGCCAGATCCACGTTTTCGAATATTTTCAAAAGAAAATGCGCGCCCATTCCGGCACGCAATACTTTTGGCGACCATGCAAAAGCGGTACCGGTACTGCAAAAAACAGTGGTGATCCCGGCAGCCGCCGCACTGCGCAATATTGATCCAAGGTTGCCCGGATCCTGAAGGTTGTCGAGCAATACAGCCGATTGCGTCAATGCTTCCGACACTGGCACCTGCGGCGTATCGATTACAAACAGCAAACCGATGCCATTTTCGACTTGACTAAGAGTCCAATAGAGCGCATCAGGCAGCACGATGCATTGAGTTAATCCCGCTTCACACAAAGCGAGAATCGGCCCGACTTCATGGTGCGCCACCGAAGTTTCACTCACTACACACAGTGGCGGAAGCCCAACCTGACTCAGATAGGCGTCGCACAAATGCACGCCGTCGAGCAAGGTGCGGCTGGCCTTGCGGCGTGCCTGCGAGCTGGACGCGAGATGTTTCAACTCTTTGAAAAGCAGATTGTCGCGCGATGAAATAGGCTTGATGTTCATATTGACCGAATGTATGCCCGCACTTAGCGCTGCTTATCGAGCAGCACGCGCACCGGCGCATATGATTTTCGATGCACCGGCGACACGCCATGCAGGCGCAAGCGCTCCAGATGCAGTGCTGTCGGATAGCCCTTATGCTGATCGAACGCGTAGTACGGATACTGCTCATGCAGAATGACAAGCGCGGCATCGCGCGCAGTTTTGGCGAGAATCGATGCAGCTGAAATGGCCGGCACCTTGTCGTCACCCTTGACGATGGCTTCCGAGCGAACCGACATCACCGGGCATCGGTTGCCATCGATCAGCGCAAGGCTGGGCTGCATCTTCAATCCTTCGACCGCACGACGCATCGCCAGCATTGTCGCCTGCAGGATGTTGAGCGAATCGATTTCGGCTTCCGAACATTCGGCAATCGACCATGCCAATGCGTCCGTCTTGATCTGGATCGCAAGTACGTCGCGGCGTGCTTCCGTCAATTTTTTGGAATCGCGCAGGCCAGATATCGGTTTAGCCGGATCAAGTATTACCGCGGCGGCGAACACCGGTCCCGCCAGC
Source organism: uncultured Oxalobacteraceae bacterium (assembly GCA_946478765.1). The sequence goes on from CAMLDH010000006.1 coordinate 5,734, forward strand.
GGCCCCCGTCCCGCTTCGTCGACGCCGCACATCAGCTCATCGGGAAAATCGAAGAGGGAGAAACTGGCATTAGGTGTTTTCAAGATACTTTACCCGCAGAATGGGAAATCAAGTGCAGAACCGCTTGCGCACTCTCATGGGCGGTATTGCGCAACAGTGCATGGTGCATATCGGTAAAGCGGTGGCGCAATACGTCGCGATGACGGTCGTCATGCAGTTGCTTCCAGAGTGCATCAGCCAGCGCCTGTGGCGTCGCGGCATGCTGCAGCAATTCCGGAACGATAAACTCGCGCGCCAAGATATTGGGCAGGCCGACCCACGGCAGGTATCCCATGTGGCGCATCACCTCCCACGATGCACGCATCATCTTGTATGCAATGACCATCGGCTTCTTGAACAGCGCGACTTCCAGCGTGGCAGTACCCGATGCCACCAGTACCGCATCCGCCGCTGCCATCGCCGTATGAGATTGGCCGTCGATGACCTGAATCGGCACGTCCTGCAAACCCGCTTGCGCAATAAGCTCACCGAAATACCGACGCTGCTTTTCCCCCGCCATCGGTGCCACAAAACGCATGGCGGGATCACGTTGCGCAAGCAGTTTCGCGGCGCCGACAAACGCGGTTGTGTTGTACTTCAGCTCGGACATGCGGCTACCCGGCATGATGGCAACCACAGGTGCATCCTGCGGCAAACCAAGTGCATTGCGCGCTGCTGACGTATCCGGCGCCATTGGAATGACTTCCGCCAAAGGGTGGCCAACGTAGGTCGCGGGAATGCCCACATTGCGATAAATCTCTTCCTCGAACGGAAAGATCACCAGCATGTGAGAAACGGCGCGTGCAATCTTCTTGATGCGATTGCCGCGCCAAGCCCAGATCGACGGGCCGATAAAATGCATGGTCGGGATGCCGGCGCGCTTCAACTGCATTTCCAGACCGAGATTAAAGTCGGGCGCATCGACGCCGATAAAGGCGGCAGGCTTTTCAGCCAGCAGTTTGTCGCGCAATGCAATCTGGATGCCTTTGATTTCACGATAATGCGCGAGCACTTCAAACAGGCCGCGCACCGAAAGTTTTTCCATCGGCCAGTCGCTGCTGAAGCCATGCTGTGCCATGTTGGGGCCGCCGATGCCATGCATGTCGGCATCCGGCAGTTGCGGACGCAGGCCGGATAACAGTCGGCTTGCAAGCAAATCGCCGGAGGTTTCCCCGGCGACCATCGCAATCGACACCTTATCGGACGATGCCACGAGTCGTGCCCTCGAGAAATTCACGCATGAGCCGCACATATTCTGCGGACTCGGGGGCGCTGGCCTCTTCCTGCACCAACGCTGCCTTGGCTTCATCCAGCGTCAGGCCGGACTTGTAGATCAATTTGTACGCATTGCGGATGGCGCCGATTTGTTCCCGCGTAAAACCGCGGCGCTTGATGCCTTCGATATTCACGCCATGCGCCGCAGCTGGATTACCGGACAACAGAACGAAAGGAGGAACGTCTTGCGTCAAGCTGGTGCTCATGCCGACCATCGCGTGCGGACCGATCTTGCAAAACTGGTGGACATTGGCAAAGCCGCCCATCACAACCCAGTCGCCGATATGGACATGCCCTGCCAGTTGCGCATTGTTGGAAAAAATGGTGTGGTTGCCGACCTGGCAGTCATGTGCCAGATGGACATACGCCAGAATCCAGTTGTCGTTACCGAGTCTCGTTACGCCCTGGTCCTGCACGGTGCCGAGATTGAAGGTGCAAAATTCGCGAATCAGGTTGCGATCGCCAATCTCGAGCCCCGTCGGCTCGCCTGCATACTTTTTGTCTTGCGGCGGCGCGCCAATCGAGGAAAACTGGAAAAACGTGTTGTCGCAGCCTATCGTCGTGCGGCCATCGATCACGACATGCGGACCGATTTTCGTGCGCGCGCCGATCTTTACATGGGGGCCGATGATGGAATAAGCGCCGATCGTAACGGAACTATCCAGCTCTGCCTTCGCATCGACAATGGCAGTCGAGTGAATATTCGTCATTTTCAGCCCACCGGCCGGCTCGCGTCGCTGGCACTGCGCATCGTGCACATCAATTCCGCTTCTACCGCGAGTTGGCCATCGACCGAAGCGGTTGCCTTGTACTTCCAGATGCCACGCGCGTTGCGCAGGATTTCCACATCCATTCTCAGCTGGTCGCCCGGCTCCACCGGACGTTTGAAACGTGCGCCGTCGATACCGATGAAATACACCACACTATTGTCGTCAGGCTTTTGACCCATGGTCAAAAAGGATAAAAGAGCAGCTGTCTGTGCCAGCGCTTCGATCATCAACACACCAGGCATTACTGGCTTGTGCGGGAAATGGCCGTTGAAAAACTCTTCATTGATGGTCACATTCTTGATGGCGGTGATCGACTTGCCGGACTCCCAAGTCAACACGCGGTCCACCAACAACATCGGGTAACGGTGCGGCAGGTATTGCTTGATCTGATGAATGTCGAGAGTCTTTATTTCGAGGCTGTTCATTATTACTTTTCCGTAAGCGATTTGAGTGTTTTTTCCAGCTCGCGGATTTTCTCACGCATTGTCGCCAGATTGCGCACTATTGCCGCAGATTTTTCCCATTCCGCATTCTTCGCCAGCGGATAGAAACCGGTATATTGCCCGGCTTCGAGTATCGAACGTGACACCATGCTGCCGGACGAAATATGCACATGATCGGCGATCGTCAAATGGCCCAACACCATCGCTGCACCACCAAAGGTGCAGTATTTTCCGATCTTCGCGCTGCCTGCCACACCGACACAACCAGCCATAGCGGTATGGGCGCCGATATGACAGTTGTGACCGATCTGGATCTGATTGTCGAGCTTGACGCCATCCTCAATGATGGTATCGGCCAAGGCGCCTCGATCAATGGTGGTATTGGCGCCAATTTCAACATCATCGCCTATGGCCACGCCTCCCGTTTGCGGTATCTTGATCCACGCCCCGGCCTCATTCGCGAACCCGAATCCATCCGCGCCAATCACGGCACCGGAATGGATGATGCCTCGCCTGCCCATCCGGCAGCCGGCATGGAAGGTGACATTCGCAAAGATATGCGTTGCCGCTCCCACTACCGCGCCTCGGCCAATGAAGCTGCCGGCGTCGATGACGCAGCGCTCGCCAATGGTAGCGTCCGCCTCAATCGTGCAGTGCGGCCCGATACAAGCACTGGACGACACTTTGGCGGACGGATCAACGCTTGCGGCTGGATGAATTCCGGGCTGTGGCGGAATTGCCTCTTGCTGTGCAAATAATTGCGCCACGCGTGCGAAATACGCATAGGGGTTCGCCGTGACGATACGCGTTCCCTTGTAGGTATTGCTGATGATCGCATCATCGGCAGCCGACAAAATGATTGCCGCCGCCCGGGTTTGTGCCGCTTGCGTGCGAAGCTTGGGATTGGAAAGAAACGTGATATGCGACGCGTTTGCGTCGTTCAATGGTGCGATGCCGATTACCTCGATGTTCTCATCGCCCATCAATTGGCCCCCCAAGCTTTCGACCAATTCTCGTAGCCGAGTGCCCATCGTGCCCCTTCTTTAGTATTGCGGGAAAGAGTCCCGCACAAGCCGGACTCTTTCCTCGATATTTTACGATTACTTGTTAAGCGCTTTGAGGACTTTGTCCGTGATGTCGATCCGCGGGCTGATATAGACAGCTTCCTGGAACACGATGTCGTATTTCTCCGCTTCGGCAATCTGGCGGATGACCTTGTTGGTGCGTTCGAGCACCGTCGCCAGTTCTTCATTGCGGCGTTGATTCAAATCCTCGCGGAATTCGCGCTGCTTGCGCTGGAATTCCTTGTCCAGATCCGCCAAATCGCGCTGCCGCTTGACGCGGTCCGATTCAGAGAGGACCGTTGCATCTTTATCAATTTTGTCCGACATTCCCTTGAGGCGTGCAGCCAAATCCCGCAACTCTTTCTCACGCTTGGAAAATTCCTGTTCGATTTTTACCTGGGCCGCTTTTGCAGGCGTCGCTTCCCGGAAGATCCGTTCGGTGTTGACGAAACCGATCTTGGTCTCTTGCGCCTGCACGTTTGCCAATACCAATAGCGACAACGCGCAAAAAGCAGCGCACTTCGCAAAAACCGTTGATGTAGTTAGAGACTTCAAGACTGCTCTCCGTCATTCAGATTACTATTATCAAACTACCATTATGCTACCAAGTACCTAGAAACCTGCACCCAACTGGAATTGGAAGCGCTGTTTCCGATCTTCCGGTTTTGCATTCAGCGGCGTACCGTAACTCAGTTTCAGTGGACCGACCGGGGAAATCCAGCTGATCCCGACACCGGCGGAATATCTCAGCTCGCCCAAGCGAATCCTCTCCCCTTCGGCAAATGCATTGCCGGCATCAAAAAAGGTAAACCAGCGCAGGCTGCGATCATTACCCGATCCAGGAAACGGGAATTGCAACTCCACATTTGCAATCAAGCGCGACGCGCCACCAACTGCATCGCCAGTGTTCGCTGAGAGCGGTCCAAGCGACCCAGCGTCATAGCCGCGCACCGAACCGATACCACCCGCGTAGAAATTCTTGAACACCGGATAAGGCTTTCCACCCAGCCCGCGCCCATAATCGAATTCACCATTTAATGCGATCGTGACGGTCCGGAAGAGCGGTTTGAAATATTGATGCTGATAAATCGCGCGGTAAAAGCGCAAGTCACCGATAGGTGCAAACTCAAGATTGGCCCGCTGGTAGCGACCTTTGGTAGGCGTCAACGCACTGTCGCGACTATCACGCTGCCAGGCAGCGGTCAGCGGGAAGCTAATGGTGGTGGCAGTAAGGGCATTGGGACCAGCAACATTATGTACAAAGGTTTGATACAGCGTTGGGCTGGTATTGACAAGGGTGATCGGATCGAGGAAGGTCTCAACCTTGGTCTGCTCGGCGCCAATTCCGAAAAATACCGTGTCGACTTCCGAAAATGGCACACCAAATCGAATATTGCCGCCCGCGGTCTGCACCTTATAATCGCCAGTATTGATCAGCGGCGGACGCGTGGTCCGCAAGAACACTTCGTAACTGCGGCTGACGCCGTCATCGGTGAAATAAGGATTGCTTTGCGATAACGCGATGGTGCGATTCAGCTTGCTGGTATTGACATCGATCCCGAGCGTATTGCCGCTGCCGAAGGCATTCGCTTGCTGGATCGAACCGGTAATCGTTAGCTTTTCGCTGCTGGAAAAACCAGCGCCCAACATAATGTTTCCAGTCGGTTTTTCCACCACCGACACATTGACATCCACCTGATCATTACTGCCGGGCACCTCAGGCGTTTCGATATTGACTTCTTTAAAGTAACCCAGACGGTCGACACGATCGCGCGAGAGCTTGATTTTCTCGCCGTCGTACCATGAATTTTCAAATTGCCGGAATTCACGACGGATAACTTCATCACGCGTTTTGGTATTGCCGGCAACGCTCATGCGCCGTACATATACGCGCTTGCCTGGATCGATCAAAACTGTAAATGCCACCTCCTTCTTTTCCCGATTGATATCAGGATTGGCATTCACATTGGCAAAGGCATATCCGAAATTACCCAAGCGTTCGGAAATTCTCTTTACGCTTTCCGCCAGCTTTTCACCGGAGTAAACATCGCCTTCCTGCAGTAGAACAAGCGGTTTCAATTCTGCTTCACGACCTAACATCTCGCCTTCCAGCTTGACGCCGGAAACCGTATATTTTTCGCCTTCGCTGATGTTGATTGTAATATAGATATCTTTTTTGTCCGGTGTAATCGATACCTGTGTCGACTCAACCTGCATCTCGATATAACCGCGATTCAGGTAAAACGATTTCAACGCTTCGATATCGCCGGTCAGCTTTTGCTTCGAGTATTGATCCGCCTTTGTATACCAAGTGAACCATCCTGGCGTTCGCAAATTCAATAAGGCGAGCAGATCGCTATCGGAAAACGCTTTATTGCCGACAATGCTGATCTGCCTGATGCGAGAGACATCGCCTTCATCCACTGCGAAAGTGACATTGACGCGATTGCGCTCGATGGGGGTGACTGTCGTTGTGACTTGCACGCCGTACAAACCGCGCGACAGATATTGGCGTTTCAGCTCTTGCTCCGCACGATCGACCAAGGCTTTGTCGAAAATACGGGATTCCCCCAGACCGATATCTTTCAATGCCTTGGTAAGCTGATCCTTATCGAATTCCTTGATGCCGGAGAAGTCAACAGCGGCAACGGCCGGCCGCTCTTCAACCAGGACCACCAACACGTCACCTTCGACTTCAATTCGCACATCCTTGAAAAAACCGGTCGCATACAATGCCTTGATCGCTGCGGCGCCTTTTTCATCCGTGTAGGTCTCTCCGACGCGCACCGGCAAATAGTTGAATACAGTTCCGGCTTCAGTACGTTGAATACCTTCAACACGAATGTCTTTCACCTTGAAAGGCTCCACTGCCAATGCATGGCTGGAGCAAAATGCGAATGCGGCAATAGCGATGAGACGGCGAGGAAAAGCTGGCAGGGAAAAACGCTCGGAGTGTAATTTCATTGGCTGTTGTTAATAAATATTCTTGTCAGACGCTTGTCATGGGGTGAGCCAAGGCCGGGAAACTCAGGAAATGAGCCGAACGATGTCATTGAAGACCGCAACGATCATCAATGTCATCAAGATGCCGAGACCTGCGCGTTGAGCAATCTCGCCGAAACGTTCGGAGACTGGGCGTCCGGTCAAAACTTCCAGCGAATAATACAACAAAAGACCACCATCCAAAACCGGGATGGGAAGCAGATTCATTACGCCGAGGCTAATGCTGATGAAAGCAATGAAGCTGAGATAGCTGATGGCGCCGATGCGCGCGGTTTGCCCCGCATAATCCGCAATCGTGATCGGGCCGGTAATATTCTTCCAGGAAACTTCACCGACTATCATTTTGCCAAGCATTTTCAAGGTCAAAACACTGGTGTCCCAGGTTTTCTGCACCGCTTTCGCGAATGCCTTCGGAGGCGGATCACTTGCCACAGTCATCTCTGGCGTCAACGGGACTACAACGCCGATCTTGCCTACGGTCTGACCATCTTGCGTTTGCGTGTCAGGCGTGATCACGATATTGAATTCCTGCCGATCACGCACGCCACGCATGCGTAGCGTTTTTCCGGCCGAAGCACGCACCAGCTCTACCAGGGACAGGCCATCATTAACAGGCTTGCCATTAATCTCGTATATCAGGTCGCCTTCTTGCAGACCGGCACGCATGGCCGCTCCGTCCGGCATGATTTTTCCGAGTATCGCCTTGGGTCGCGCCAAATCGATTCCCAATTTACCCAGGAAATCGCCCTCTAGGTCCTTTGCGGACAGACCTTCCAAGGAAAGCGTCATCGTATCAAGCAGTTTGCCGTCAGGTGTTGCCGGGTCGGGGCGCTGCACGTCCAGTCTCACGGGCGTCTTTTCTATCGCCAGTTGGATGAGTTTCCAGCGCAGATCGGACCAGATGCGGACCGGCTCCCCATTGACGGCGGTGATCAGTTCACCGCCACGCAACCCGGCCTGAAACGCCGCAGATTGCGCCGGCACTGCGCGTAATTTCGGGATCGGCTCGGGAATACCATTGACATACAGCCCTGCAAACAAGGCGATCGCCAACAGGAAATTTGCCAACGGGCCGGCCGCGACGATGGCAATACGCTTCCAAACCGATTGCCGCGTAAATTCGCGCTTCAACTCTTCCGGAGCAAGACCTTTCAGGTCCTGCTCGCGCGCATCGAGCATTTTCACATAGCCGCCGAGCGGCAAAATCGAAATCGCCCATTCGGTCTGATCGCGGCCGATGCGCCGGGAAAAAATGATCTTCCCCATGCCGACCGAAAAGCGCAATACCTTGACGCCGCACCAGCGCGCGACCAGATAATGACCGAGCTCGTGCACCACCACCAGCGTACCGAGTACGACGACGAATGCAATGATGGTCTGCAGCAGCATCATGATGTAATCAAGGAATAGGCAAGGTCGCGGGCGCAGCGGTCCTGCGCCATTAAAGCGTCAATATCGGCAACCGCGCCATTTGCCAATGTATCCATTACTTTAGCAATAATTTGATCGATCATTCGGAAACCAATTCGCCGGTTCAGGAACGCATCGACCGCCACTTCGTTGGCCGCGTTCAGTATTGCGGGTGCCGTGCCGCCTGCCTGTAACGCATCATACGCCAGCTTCAGGCACGGGAAACGGCTAAAGTCCGGACGCTCAAACGCCAGTTGACCTATCTTGGTCAAATCAACAGGCGCCACGCCTGATGCCATGCGTGCAGGATAGGCTAACGCATGCGCGATCGGCGTGCGCATATCGGGATTGCCCAATTGCGCCAAAACCGAGCCATCAACGTAAGCTACCATTGAATGAATCACGCTTTGCGGATGGATCACCACCTCGATTTGATCAGCAGAAGCGCCAAATAGCCAATGCGCTTCGATCACCTCCAGACCTTTGTTCATCATGGTCGCAGAATCGACCGAAATCTTGCGCCCCATTATCCAATTAGGGTGCGCCACCGCTTCGTCCGGCGTGACGGCATCCAGGGTATTGACTGCACGTTTAAGAAACGGTCCGCCAGAGGCGGTAAGCAAAATCCTTGCAATTCCATGCGCTGCGGGAGATCGCTGATAAGCGGAGGGCAAGCACTGAAAAATCGCGTTATGTTCACTGTCGATCGGCAATAAAGTCGCGCCGTTGCTGGTAACCGCATCCATGAACAACTGGCCGGACATCACTAATGCTTCCTTGTTTGCCAACAACACCTTCTTGCCGGCACGTGCCGCCGCCAAGGTCGGGGCCAATCCCGCTGCACCGACGATTGCCGCCATGACGGCATCGCATCCGGGTGCGCTGGCAATCGCACAGAGCGCGGCTTCGCCAAACTCGACCTCGGTTTTCAGATTTTTTTCACGGAGAATACGCGTCAGTTTCTGCGCCGCTTCGACAGAACCCACGACCGCGACTTGCGGATGAAATTTCTCGCACTGCGCTGCCAGCTCTTCGACCCTATTTTGCGCAGACAGCGCATAAACAGCGTAGTGCTCGGGATGGCGGGATAGTACATCCAGCGTGGAGACGCCAATCGAACCGGTTGCGCCGAGAATTGTAATATTTTGCATCTTGCGCGTTGTGTTTTTACAAGAAGGAATCCAGAAGCACCGCCAGCGGCAGCGCCGGTATTAGCGCATCAATGCGGTCAAGGACGCCGCCGTGGCCCGGCAATAATTGACTGCTGTCTTTCATGCCGGCCCGACGCTTGAGCTGCGACTCGAATAAATCACCCGCGATACTGGCGACGACCATTAACGTCATCGCCCCAAAAAACCACAACCAGCCTGCCTTGGCCTGAAGTTTGACGGCAAACGTATCGCCCAGAGCTGGAATTGCCGTTGTCCCGGCAGCCAATACCAACACAGCAAACCAGCCGCCCACTGCCCCCTCCCATGATTTGCCCGGTGAAATCGACGGCGCAAGCTTGTGCTTTCCAAACGCCTTGCCGGCAAAGTAAGCGCCGATATCGGCGATCCAGATGATCGCCATCACCGAGAAAAGATAAAGCGCAGAATGCTTGAACAGAACCAGGATCGCGACAAAGCATCCCAGAATGGCAACACCGTAAATCCCGGTCAACAGGCGATTCCCGACGCTATCAAGAGGCGGCAAACCGATTGCCAGCGAAGGCCCGAGGCGAATTGCCCAAATCGCGGCGCAGACTGCGAAGAGCATTACGGCGTTCGAAAATACACCGCCAAATGCCAGGAAAATGAAGGCTGCAGTCCAAGCCAGCGCACCGATCATCGAATGCTTGCTGCCGAACAGGCGGAAACTTTCCCATGCTGCTGCCGCAAAGAAAACTGCGGCAGCAATCGCAACAACCGGAAACGAATTGACCGCTAGGAGCGCCAGCAAAATCGCGAGCAATACCAACGCAGTAATTACTCGCGTTTTAAGCATCAGGACGCCTTTTTTTGCTCGACTGATACTTGTGCGCTGGTACGTCCGAAACGGCGCTCTCGTTGCTGGTATGAAGAAATGGCCGCGTCCAACGCTGCTGCATCGAAATCGGGCCAATAGGTATCGGTGAAATAAAGCTCGGCATACGCGAGCTGCCAAAGAAGAAAGTTGGAAATGCGTTCTTCACCACCGGTGCGGATGAAAAGATCGGGTTCGGGTGCATAGGCCATCGCCAGATGCGGCGCCAACTGATCTTCCGAAAAATCACGTGCCTGCGGATAAGCGGCAACCATCTTGCCAACTGCCTGCATGATATCCCAACGGCCGCCGTAATTCGCGCAGATGGTGACGGTCAGACGCGTGTTGTTGGCAGTCCTGCGTTCCGCATCGGCGATCATTTGCTGCAATTTAGCATCGAACCGGGTCAAGTCGCCCACAACTTTGAGGCGAATGCCGTTCGCGTGCATCTTCGCGACTTCGCGCTCCAGTGCGGTCACAAAAAGACGCATCAAAAGCGATACCTCGTCCGCCGGACGCCGCCAGTTTTCGGAACTGAAAGCGAACAATGTCAGATATTCAACCCCACGCGCCACGCATGCCTCAACGATGCCGTGCACTGCATCGACGCCTTTCACGTGGCCGGCCACGCGCGGCAAAAAGCGTTTGGTTGCCCAACGGCCGTTGCCGTCCATGATCATCGCGATATGGCGCGGCACCGTCGATATCTCAGGTACCACTTGGGTTGAACTCGAATGCGTCATAGGCAGGCAAATGGCAAAAGTAAACGTTTCGAAGAAGCAATAATAATGAGCGTATCGTGCGCGGGCGCAAATTGCACACGGTATATCACACCGTCAAGATTTCTTTTTCTTTTTCCACAACCAATTTATCCACTTCCAGCACAAACTTGTCGGTCAGCTTTTGCACTTCATCTTGGGCACGACGCTCGTCGTCTTCCGAACACGCCTTATCTTTCAGCAGCTTCTTCAGCGCTTCATTGCCGTCACGGCGGATATTGCGAATCGCGATTTTTGCGTCTTCCGCTTCGCTCTTGACGAGTTTGACCATTTCCTTGCGACGTTCTTCGGTCAAAGGCGGTGTCGGCACGCGGATCATGTCACCTTGCGTGGACGGATTCAAGCCGAGATCGGATTCGCGGATCGCTTTTTCGACCACGGCGATCATTTTCTTTTCCCACGGCTGCACGCCGATCGTACGCGCATCAATCAAGGTCACATTGGCGACCTGCGTCAGGTTGGTCGGGTTGCCATAATATTCGACCATTACGTGGTCGAGAATGCCGGTATGCGCGCGACCGGTACGGACCTTGGCCAGATCCGCCTTCAAAGTCTCGATTGACTTCTGCATCTTTTGTTCGGCGTTTTTCTTGACGTCAACAACTGTCATGCTGTTCTCCTCTTTGCAACGAGTAATGCCTGAATTTATACGTGAACCAGTGTACCTTCGTCTTCACCCAAAATCACGCGCTTCAATGCGCCCGGTTTGACGATGGAAAATACTTTGATCGGCAATTTCTGATCGCGACATAACGCGAAAGCGGTCGCATCCATCACTTGCAAATGCTTGGAAATAGCCTCGTCAAATGAAATGCTCGAATACAGTGTCGCTTCCAGGTCTTTCTTCGGATCGGCGCTGTACACGCCATCCACCTTGGTCGCTTTCAGTACAATCTCGGCCCCGATTTCCGAACCGCGCAACGCAGCAGCGGTATCGGTAGTGAAGAATGGATTGCCGGTGCCAGCCGCGAAAATGACGATCTTGCCTTCTTCCAGATATTGCAGCGCTTTGGGGCGGACATACGGCTCAACCACCTGCTCAATGCTGATTGCCGACATGACGCGGGCGACGATGCCAACTTGGCGCATTGCATCTGCCAATGCGAGCGAATTCATCACAGTGGCCAGCATCCCCATGTAGTCGGCAGTTGCTCGATCCATGCCCTGCGCACCCGGCGCTACACCACGAAAAATATTACCGCCGCCAATCACGATGGCCAGTTCGACGCCCAGTGCCGCCACCTCGGAAACATCGGCGACCATGCGCTCGATCGTCGCGCGGTTGATGCCGTAAGGATCATCGCCCATCAAGGCTTCACCGGAGAGTTTGAGGAGAACGCGCTTGTACGCTGGCTTGATCATGAACTGGGCTCCTTGTGGTTATCCGGGTATTACTAAGAGTATTGGTTTATTGCCAGGTGCTGATTTTATCCGCGCTGCCGCCATTTCGGCACGCGCTGGATCACATGCTATTTTTAAGTGCTCGAAATTCTCGCTTCACCTAAAAAAACGGGCCTTTCGGCCCGCTTTTTTCGCTTACGCCTGTTTGGCTGCGGCGACTTGCGCGGCGACCTCTGCTGCAAAGTCGTCCTGCTTTTTCTCGATGCCTTCGCCAACCACAAACATCGTGAACGATTTCACGCTCGTATTGGCTGCCTTGAGCATTTGCTCTACCGTTTGCTTATCGTTTTTCACGAAAGGCTGATTGAACAACGAGACTTCTTTCAGAAATTTCTGAACCGTGCCTTCGACCATCTTGGCGACGATCTCAGCCGGCTTGCCGGATTCTGCAGCTTTCTGGGATGCAATCGAACGCTCTTTTTCGATCAAATCGGCCGGTACTTGTTCCGCAGACAACGACACTGGCTTCATTGCGGCAATGTGCATTGCAACGTCCTTACCTACTTGCTCGTCGGCGCCGTCGAATTCGACCATCACGCCGATACGTGTACCATGCAAATAGGAGGTCAATTTACCAGTTGTCTCAAAGCGTTTGAAACGACGGATCGACATGTTTTCACCGATTTTACCGACCAGAGCGGCGCGAACTTCTTCCACCGTTTTGCCATCCAGCGGCAACGCAACCAGTGCAGCAACATCAGCTGGATTTTTCTCAGCGACCAATTTGGCGCAGGTGTTGGCCAGCGTGAGGAAATCGTCGTTTTTAGTGACGAAGTCGGTTTCGCAGTTGACTTCGATCAGCGCGCCCACGCCACCGGAAATGTAAGTGGCAACGACGCCTTCAGCGGTAATACGGGAAGCCGCTTTGGACGCTTTGCTGCCCAATTTAACGCGCAGAATTTCTTCTGCCTTTTCCATATTGCCGTCGGCTTCAGTCAACGCCTTTTTGCATTCCATCATCGGCGCGTCGGTCTTCGCGCGCAGTTCACCTACCATTGCTGCAGTAATTGCCGCCATTTTATTCTCTCCGTCCAGTTGGGGACAGAGTATGCGACACTTGGGTGCCACCAAACTCTGCCCCACAATTCAAAAATTGACGTCTTATCGGACGCCCTCAATCAAAATATGTTCAAAATTCGCTCGAAAAAAAGGGGCGAACCGCTGTTGCCCCTTTTTGCCGCACCTCCGAAGCCAAACACATCAGAGGCGAAGAGGCTTACGCCTGCTCGCTAACTTCGACGAATTCGTCGGACACGCCCTTGACAGCATCAACCACGTCATTCATTGCGTTGGCACGACCTTCCAGAATCGCATCAGCCACACCGCGTGCATACAACATGATTGCCTTGGAGGAGTCGTCATTGCCAGGAATGACGTAAGTCACGCCTTCTGGCGAATGGTTGGTATCGACCACGCCGATAACCGGAATGCCGAGCTTGGCGGCTTCAGTAATCGCGCCTTTGTGATAACCGACGTCGACCACGAAAATCGCGTCCGGAACGCCGCCCATATCCTTGATGCCACCGATGGATTTCTGCAGCTTGATCATTTCGCGCTGAAACATCAACGCTTCTTTTTTGCTCAGCTTCTCGACCGAACCGTCGGCAATCGACGCTTCCATGTCTTTCAGGCGCTTGATCGAAGTCTTGATGGTTTTGAAGTTGGTCAGCATACCACCCAGCCAGCGCTGATCGACATACGGCATGCCTGCGCGTTGCGCTTCAGCTGCCATGATTTCGCGCGCCTGGCGCTTGGTGCCAACCATCAGGATGGTTCCGCGGTTAGATGCCAATTGGCGGATGTACTTCATCGCCTCCTGGTACATGCCCAGGGTTTTTTCCAGATTGACGATATGAATTTTGTTGCGATGACCGAAAATGAACGGGGCCATCTTAGGGTTCCAGAAGCGGGTTTGGTGACCAAAATGGACACCGGCTTCCAACATTTCACGCATAGTAACGGACATAATATCTCCAGGGTTAGGTCTGGAATCCGCTCAGTTACCCGCATCAACTAATTGATTCGAGCACCCTTTTCGAACGGATTCGCGATTTTACATAAGGTTTCACTTGAAGTTGTTCCAAGCTAACCCAAGATTCTAACCTGAAATCACCGACTCTTTCAAGTGCGACATTAATTCAAGGCGAGCGCAGCTTATACCGCTCGTCTATAATTCAATATTCGTTGTTTCATTTACGCTGGTTTTCAGCGATTTCCGGTTCCCTATGCCTTCTATTTCCATCAAATCCGACGACGATATCAACGGCATGCGCATCGCCGGCAAACTGGCCGCCGAAGTGCTCGATTTCATTGCGCCCCATGTCAAGGCAGGCATTACCACCGGTGAACTTGACCGGCTTTGCCATGAATACATGGTCAATGTCCAGGGTACGATTCCCGCACCTCTGAACTACTGCCCGCCCGGCTACACTCCCTATCCCAAGGCGATCTGCACGTCGATTAACGATGTCGTGTGCCACGGCATTCCGGGCGATAAAGTGCTTAAAAACGGCGACGTTATCAATTTAGACATTACTGTCATCAAGGACGGCTATCACGGCGATACCAGCCGCATGTTTTTTGTCGGCGAACCGTCCATCCTCGCCAAGCGCCTGACGGAAATCACGTTCGACTGCATGTGGCTCGGCATTTCGAAAATCAAGCCGGGCGCGCATCTGGGCGACATCGGTTTCGCGATCCAGCAGTATGCAGAAAAGGCTGGTTACAGCGTGGTTCGGGAATTTTGCGGCCATGGCATCGGCAAGGTATTCCACGAGGAACCGCAGGTGTTGCATTATGGCCGTCCGGGCACCTTGGAAAAACTCGTCCCAGGCATGATTTTTACCGTTGAACCGATGATCAACGCGGGCAAGCGCGAGATTCGCGAAATGGGTGACGGCTGGACCATCAAGACGAAGGACAGAAGTCTTTCCGCCCAATGGGAGCATACCGTTCTCGTAACCGAAACGGGTTATGAAGTATTGACTGTCTCTCCCGGCATGCCTGCCCCGCCCGCCTTCATTCAACCAAGTGCCACGCCCCACCCTATCGAAGGGTAATAATGGCGTCCCTCGCGCTGACGCTCAAGGAGCAACTCAAAACAGAGCGGCAACAGGTCATCATCGCATTTGAAGCAGATGGCAAGCCCGAGAAGCTCCTTACGAAATTGCGGCAAAGTGTCGATGCCACGTTGACGCAGGCGTGGCACACCTTTGGCCTGCCGTCCAGCGCCGCCCTAGTTGCGGTAGGCGGTTATGGCCGAGGCGAATTGTTCCCGCATTCCGACGTCGATGTGCTGGTTCTGCTGGAAGCGGCGCCTGACGCCGCGATGCAGGCCAAGCTGGAGGAACTGGTCCAGCTGTTTTGGGATATCGGCCTCGAAATCGGACACAGTATCCGCACCATTGATGAATGCCTGAGCGAAGCTGCAGCCGATATCACCGTACAAACCAGCTTGCTCGAAGCCCGGCTTGTGACCGGCAGCCGCAAACTTTTCCTGTTTTTGCAGGATCGCTGCAAAGCGGCGATGAATCCGCAAGCATTTTTTCAGGCAAAAACACTGGAAATGCGGCAGCGGCATGTGAAGTACGAAGACACCCCTTACAGCTTGGAACCCAATTGCAAGGAAAGCCCCGGCGGCCTGCGGGATTTGCAGGTCATTTTGTGGGTTGCGAAAGCTGCGGGCCTGGGTGACTCCTGGCGCAAATTGGCGGATCGCGGCTTGATTACCGCGACCGAAGCGCGCCAGCTCACCCAGAAAGAACGCGCGTTCAAGGATATCCGGATTCGTTTGCATATCCATGCAAAACGGCGCGAAGATCGCCTGGTGTTTGACGTACAGACATCAATTGCGGAAACATTTGGGTTCAAGACGACCGAAACACGCCGCGCCAGCGAATACCTGATGCAGCATTATTACTGGGCCGCCAAGGCTGTCACGCAGCTCAACACGATTTTGCTGCAAAACATCGAGGCGCAGCTCTTTCCGCAGCCCGGCTCGCCGCAGAAAATCAACGAGCACTTCAATGAAATCAACGGATTGATCGATATCGCCTCTGACGATACTTTCGAATCGGCCCCGTCGACGATGCTGGAAGTATTCCTGCTGATGGCACAGCATACGGAATTGAAAGGCATGACCGCGCGCACCTTGCGGGCGCTATGGCATGCCCGTTTCAAGATTGACCAAAACTTCCGCAAGAATCCCGCCAATCGAGCGCTGTTTTTGCAGATCATCGAGGCGCCGCAGGGCATCACGCATGCGCTGCGCGGCATGAATCAGACCAGTATCCTCGGTCGCTATCTGCCCAATTTCCGCCGCATCATCGGCCAGATGCAGCACGACTTGTTTCACGTCTATACCGTCGATCAGCACATCTTGATGGTGGTGCGCAACGTGCGTCGTTTCACGATACCGGAACATGCGCACGAGTATCCGTTTTGCAGCCAGTTGATGGCGAATTTTTCGAAGCATTGGCTGCTCTACATTGCCGCGCTGTTTCACGACATTGCCAAAGGCCGTGGCGGTGACCACTCGAAGCTGGGCATGGCCGATGCACGCCAGTTCTGCCGCGAACATGGCCTGCCCAAGGAAGACACGGCGCTGGTCGTTTTCCTGGTCGAACATCATTTGACCATGTCGCAAGTCGCGCAAAAAAACGACTTGTCCGACATGGATGTCATTCGTGGATTTGCGAATCTGGTGAAGGACGAACGGCATCTCACCGCGCTGTACTTGCTGACTGTGGCGGACATTCGCGGCACCAGCCCAAAGGTTTGGAACGCATGGAAGGGCAAGCTGCTGGAAGACCTGTATCGGATGACGCTGCGGGTACTGGGCGGCGAGACGCCATCGACCGATCATGAGCTGAAAAATCGCCAGGACGAAGCGCTCAAGACCTTGCGCCTCTACGGCTTGACCGAAAACGCGCATGAACGGCTCTGGCGGCAGCTTGATGTTGCCTACTTCCTGCGCCATGACGCATCCGATATCGCGTGGCAGACGCGTGCGTTGTCGAACAAGGTCGATAGCGACAGCCCCGTCGTCAAATGCCGGCTGGCGCCGATCGGCGAAGGTTTGCAAGTCACCGTGTACACCAGGGATCAGGCCGATTTATTTGCACGCATCTGCAGCTATTTCGATCGGAAGAATTTCAGCATTCTGGATGCGAAAATTCACACGACCAAGCACGGCTATGCATTGGATACCTTCCTGGTAATAGAACCGGCATTCGCGAACAACTACCGCGATATTATCAATTTGATCGAGCACGAACTGACGCAGTTGCTTCATTCGCAGGATACGCTGCCGCCGCCCAGCAAAGGACGACTGTCTCGGCTGTCGCGGACGTTTCCGATCACGCCGACCGTCGATCTGCGGCCAGATGAACGCGGCCAATATTATTTGCTGTCGGTATCCGCTAACGACCGCAACGGCTTGCTGTATTCAATCGCCAACGTGCTGGCCAAATACAAAATCAATTTGCATACGGCAAAGATCATGACGCTGGGCGAGCGGGTCGAAGATGTATTTCTGGTCGATGGCCCCGTATTGAACAACGCTCGCAGTCAGATTCAACTTGAGACGGATTTGCTGGAAGCACTTCACGTCTGATTCATTCACGCCCCACGTATTTTCTAACATGACCGAACCTCTTCGCCTCTCCAAACGTATGTCCGAACTTGGCCTGTGCTCACGGCGCGAAGCCGATGAGTGGATCGAGCGCGGCTGGGTGCGCGTCGACGGCGTGGTCGTGTCTGAATTGGGCAGCAAGGTCTTGCCGACGCAACGCATCACGGTAGAACGCCAGGCCGCCGCGCAACAAGCACGCCGCGTCACGATTCTGATCAACAAACCGATGGGCTATGTCAGCGGCCAGGCCGAAGACGGCTACCAGCCTGCGGTGGTACTCGTCAATGCCGAAAGCCACTGGAAAGAGGACAAGGCTGCAGTCCAATTCCATCCGAGCCAGTTGCGCAACCTTGTGCCAGCTGGAAGGCTCGACATCGACTCCGTTGGCCTCTTGGTGCTGACACAGGACGGGCGCATCGCCAAACAATTGATCGGGCAAGACACTGCGGTCGAAAAGGAATATCTGGTTCGTGTCCACTATACGAAAGCCGGGAAGCTACCCGATGCCGAATTGAAGCGGCTCAATCATGGCTTGTCGCTGGATGGCAAAAAGCTGTTGCCGGCAAAAGTACGCTGGCAAAATGACGATCAGTTGAGTTTTGTTTTGCGCGAGGGCAAGAAGCGTCAGATCAGACGCATGTGTGAAGCAGTCGGTCTCAAGGTGCTAGGCCTCAAGCGCGTCCGGATTGGCCGCATCGTGCTGGGAGATTTGCCGACCGGACAGTGGCGATACCTGCGTCCGGACGAGCAGTTTTAGAGTGGTTTGCCGATGACTGCAGTTCTGGTGCGTCCCGCGCACCAGAACGTTCGATGATGCGCTGGTGCGCGGGACGCACCTACATTGATTTGCAAACCGATCTAGTCAGTCGTCCTCGCCAGCATCGAGTCCGGGAAACAACACATCGGTAAAGCCAAAGCGTGAAAAATCCTTGATCCGCATTGGATAGAGGATACCCGCCAGATGGTCGCTTTCATGTTGCACCACGCGCGCATGGAATCCATCTACATCGCGGCTGATCCGATTGCCGTATTGGTCCAGTCCTTCATAATGCAATCGCGTCCAGCGCGGCACCACGCCACGCAGGCCGGGCACCGAAAGACAGCCCTCCCAGTCCTCTTCCATTTCATCCGCAAGCGGTTTTAAAACCGGATTGATCAATACCGTTTCCGGCACCGCGGGCGCATCCGGATAACGCACATTTTGCTTGAAACCAAAGATAACGATTTGCAAATCCTCGCCGATCTGCGGTGCTGCCAAGCCTGCGCCATTTGCGGCATGCATCGTATCGAACATATCCTGAATCAAGGCATTCAGTTCAGGGGTGCCGAATTGCGTCACCGGCTGCGCTTGACGCAAAAGTCGGGGATCGCCCATTTTGAGAATATCTCGTACGCTCATGATTTCACCTTGCTATCGTGCTCGCGCAGATACTCTGAAAATTCCTTGCCGGTTTCCGGATGCTTCAGCCCCATCGCCAGCGTCGCTTTCAGGTATCCCAATTTGGAACCGCAATCGTAACGCTGCCCGGCATATCGATACGCCAGTATGCGCTCTGATTTCATCAATGCGGCGATGCCGTCGGTCAGTTGAATCTCACCGCCTGCGCCTTTGCCGAGGCCTTCCAAGTGATCGAAGATTTTATTGGTCAGTACATATCGCCCCACAACGGCCAGCGTGGACGGTGCCGTCTCGGGCGATGGCTTCTCAACGATGCTGTTGACGCTTTCCAAGTTGGACTGAAACGGCGACACGCTGACGATGCCGTATTGCCGGGTCTCGGCGCGCGGCACATCCTGCACCGCCAGCATGCTGGCGCCCTCTTTGGAAAAGATTTCAGTCATCTGCGCCATGACGGGAAGCTGGCCTGCCTCCACATCCATGAAATCGTCCGCCAGCAACACCGCAAACGGCTCATTGCCGATCACCGGACGCGCGCACAATACTGCGTGCCCCAAACCCAAGGGCGACGATTGGCGAATGTAAATGCAGGTAATATGCTTCGGAATGATATGTTGAGTAACCTCCAGCAACGCGGTTTTGTGCGCGGCTTCGAGTTCCGCTTCCAATTCATACGCTTTGTCGAAATGATCTTCGATTGCGCGCTTGTTACGCCCGGTAATGAATACCATCTCGGTGATGCCTGCCGCTACTGCTTCTTCGACCGCATATTGGATCAAAGGCTTGTCGACTACCGGGAGCATTTCTTTTGGCTGCGCTTTGGTTGCAGGCAAAAAACGGCTGCCCAAACCCGCGACCGGAAACACCGCTTTTCTGATTTTTGTCATTTTTGACCCAGTAATTGAAGCAATCCGGCCTCATCGAGAATCGGGATACCGAGTGCCTGTGCCTTTGCCAGTTTACTACCAGCCTCCTCGCCTGCAACGACATAACTGGTCTTTTTGGAGACCGAACCGGCAACCTTGCCTCCGGCAGCCTCGATCATTTCTGCTGCCGCATCCCGGCTCAGCGTAGGCAAGGCTCCCGTGAGAACGAAGGTCTTTCCCAACAAAGGCCTTGGCCTGTTTTCCAGTATGACCTCGGGCCAATTTATACCCGCAGCGCGTAGTTGTTCCGTCAATTCGACGTTGAGCGGATCGGAAAAAAATAGTCTGATCGAATGCGCGACAACCGGGCCGACATCCGCCACTTCGAGCAATTGTTCTTCCGATGCGTTTATCAGTCCATCGAGACTGCCGAAATGACGCGCCAGTTCCTTTGCCGTTGCCTCGCCGACATGACGAATGCCGAGCGCATAAATGAAACGCGGCAGCGTAGCGGACTTCGATTTTTCCAGCGCATTGAGCACATTTTGCGCCGACTTGTCCGCCATCCGATCCAGCGCGGCAAGCGAAGTCAATCCGAGTTTGTACAGGTC
Organism: uncultured Oxalobacteraceae bacterium; assembly: GCA_946478765.1. Next base: position 26,430 of record CAMLDH010000006.1, read on the forward strand.
CGCCGCTGTGGCGATGATGTGTTTGTCGACCAGTTGCTCGACCAGTTGGTCGCCCAAGCCTTCGATATCCATTGCTCTGCGCGATACAAAATGCAGCAAGCCGCCCTTGCGCTGGGCCGCGCATTTGACCCAGCCGCCTGAGCAACGCGCGATCGCTTCTTCTTCCAGCCGGATGATCGGCGAAGCGCACACCGGACATACCGATGGCATTACGAATTCACGCACATTCGCCGGCCGCATCTCGGGAACGAAGGCGACCACTTCAGGGATCACATCGCCGGCACGACGCACGATCACCGTGTCGCCGATCCGGATATCCTTTCGCCTGACTTCATCTTCGTTGTGCAGCGTCGCATTCGTGACGGTGACGCCGCCCACGGACACCGGCGCCAGACGGGCAACCGGCGTAATGGCGCCGGTACGGCCGACTTGTACCTCGATGTCCTGCACCACGGTAAGCGCTTCTTCCGCAGGGAATTTATGGGCTACCGCGAAACGTGGCGCCCGTGAAACAAAGCCGAGCTTTTGCTGCTGATCCGCACGATTGACCTTGTACACGACGCCGTCGATCTCGTAAGGCAGATGTTCGCGCGCAACGCCAATACGGTGGAAAAATTCAAGCAAGCCGCTCGCGCCTGTGACGACGGCACGCTCATGACATACCGGCATGCCGATCTCCCCATACCAGTCTAGCAAGCCGCTGTGCGTGGACGGCATTTGCGCCCCTTCCAGCACCCCGATGCCGTACGCAAAAAAACGCAGCGCACGTTGCGCGGTAATACGGGGGTCCAGCTGGCGCAAGCTGCCGGCTGCCGCATTGCGCGGATTCGCGAACTCCTTCAATCCCGCTTCGCGTTGCCGCGCATTGAGCTTGGCCAAATCCGATTTGAACATCAACACTTCGCCGCGCACGTCAATTACCTTGGGTGGCTTGTCGGTATGCAGACGCAGCGGAATGGCGCGTACCGTACGGATATTGGCGGTCACATTTTCACCCGTCGCGCCGTCGCCGCGGGTGGCCGCCTCTACCAGAATACCGTTCTCGTAGCGCAAATTGATCGCAAGGCCGTCGAACTTCAATTCGGTTGCGTACTCGACTTCTTCCTCGGTCTGCAACCCTTCTTTCACGCGGCGATCGAATGCGACGATGTCGCTTTCATCAAAGCCGTTGCCGAGAGAAAGCATCGGCACCGAGTGACGCACTTGCGCAAATTGCGGCAGCGGCGCACCGCCCACGCGCTGCGTCGGCGAATCCGGCTGGATCAATTCCGGATGAGCGGTTTCCAGTACCTGCAACTCGCGGAACAGCTTGTCGTATTCGGCATCGGGAATGGTCGGATTGTCGAGCACATAATACGCATGGCTGTGCCGATTCAATTCGCTTCTAAGCCAGGCGGTACGTGCCGGCCAATCTCCTGCATTGGGTATCACGAGTGTAGGCGCAGTCTGCGCTGCATTGGTGAACAAATCCGACTTCATCGTCAATTGAACAAGCGCAAGGCCCGAGTCGATCCCGCCGGAATCGCGGCCTCTTCCATGTGGGCGTAAAACGCGGTGACTTGTCCTGCAATTTCGCCGAGCGCCGCATCCGAAAGAGGCTGATTGCCGTCATCGACAACGGTCCCATCCAGCCGTGCGGCAAGCACTCTGGCGCACGCGGTCATCGCGCCAAACCCATCTCTCAAGGGCGCCACGCGCGGCACATCGAGCAACAGCGTCAAGCGCGAGGTGGTTTCGGCAGCCAGGGTCACATTGGTCGATAGCGAAAACAAGATTCCGCCGTCGCCATCGGGCATGATCAGCCGGCCGTCGGGACGCAAATCAAAGCCCTGCCGCTCCAGCGCCGCCAGCAGCGTATCGATTGCCCAGGGCGCTCCCTTCGAAAGGACATTGACGCTGAGCTTGGCATCGTACTCATTGACGAATTGATGCAGCTCTCGCGCCGCCTGCATCACACCGGCCATATCGGGCACATCCGGCTCTGCATCGAGTTGATCGGCAACCTGGCGCAAGCGCATAACCAATTCGGAATATTCAATTTCATTCAAGGCATTATGGCGATTCGCCAATTGCACGCCGGCATACAGAGTCGTGTAGACGCTGCCATGCGTAATCGATTCCCATCCGCCATCCTCGCGCTGCCCGACAAAGTGGACCGGCTTGTTACCGACATGGCGTAGCGATTGAATCGGCGCAATGGCCTTGTCGCCGCGCACCGGGGTTTCCGGCACGAGAGGAATGATGCAATCCACACGTTCGTCCACCTGCAACTCTTTTTGTTTTTGTTGCGGCACATCGATGAATGATGCAGATGCAGATGCGTTATTCATCTGATCGACTGCATCGCCTGCCGATTCCGTTTCGACGTATTCTTCATTGTGCGCAGCCACAAAAGTCGGCTCATGCCGCGCGTGCGGCTCCACTGCCGCCGTCGTACCCGGCGTCATCAATACATCATCATGCGTGGAAGAAAACGCCCTCTCTACATTCTTTTTGGCTTTGTATTCCTGCCATTTGTTGTAGGTAATGACGCCGACCAGAATGGTGCCGCCTATTGCCATCAAACTTGCTTGTAAGTCAGTCATGCCGCTAACGCCTCATAGCCGCAATGTGCCGCAGACCAAATGTCGTTGGCGAAAATGGCAGCAATATTCAAAATTGGGGAAACAAATCGGGTCATGTACGAAATCCAGAAATTTGGAGGGCGAATGTGTGAATTCTGAGCGAGACCGCCGAAATGGTCGTGGAGATGAAGACGCCAGCATCCGACGCCTAGCAAGGCAGTTAGGGTAAGTGTTACCAAGCAAAGTTGTCAAGCCGGACAACGTATCGGCGGCATGAAAATACGAATCGTATTGCACCCAAGGAATATGAATTTTCCTGACCAATGAGATTAAAAAACGAAGCGAGAGCATGCTTGACAGTTATCAAGATACCCCCTGCCTTCACGGTAATAAAATTGCAACTAATGGAGCATTTTCAATCTCCATGCAACATCTGCTTCTACAGCAATCATTTACTGCTCGGGATTTTGGACCAAAACGATTGCATGCGCCGGTTCACAATCTCCTTCCTAACACGGAGAACTGCATGAGACCTAATCATAGAGAACATTTCACAATGGCAGGTACTGCCATGGATACTCTCGCTGATCAACTTTCCTTTTTAGACGTTTGCCCCGCAAAGGGGAATGACACCACGACCAAGCGAACTGCCGGCAGCTCAGCTTCGGCTTTAAATGCCGTCAGTGAAAAAGATAGCGCCTCAGATGCGAAAAATTTCAAACTGCAGGAACTCACCATGCTCTCGATTGCGCCAATCGTCCGCGGCATCCATCGCTGGTGGCTGCAGCGTGCCGAACGTCATTATTTAATCTGCGCCGATGTGGAAGAGCAACGCGCACGGGAAGCGCACATGAACGTCGCCTACTACCAAAAACGTGCGGCGCTGGTACGGTCTGCGCTGCATTACTAATTGGTCAATCCGATGAATTTGTAAGCTGTAGGCGCATCCCAATGCGTCCTGCTTGCTTATCGCTCAGGCTGCTTCCGCCTCGGATGCAAAATTCACCGCCGATTCCATATCCACGGCGACGATGCGCGACACGCCTTGTTCCTGCATCGTCACACCGATCAATTGCTGCGCCATTTCCATCGCAATCTTGTTATGCGAAATGAACAGGAACTGGGTATGCGACGACATGCGCTTGACCATATTGCAGAAGCGTTCGGTATTCGCATCGTCGAGCGGTGCATCGACCTCATCGAGCAAACAGAATGGCGCCGGATTGAGCTGGAACATCGAGAACACCAGCGCAGTCGCCGTCAGCGCCTTTTCGCCGCCCGACAGCAAGTGGATGGTTGCATTCTTCTTGCCCGGCGGTTGCGCCATCACCTGCACGCCTGAATCGAGAATTTCTTCGCCGGTCATCATCAGTTTCGCCTGGCCACCGCCAAACAGGATCGGGAACAATTCGCCGAAATGGTGATTGACCTTGTCGAAAGTGTCTTGCAGCAGGTCGCGCGTTTCCTTGTCGATCTTGTGAATCGCATCCTGCAGCGTATTGATCGCTTCCGTCAGGTCCGCATTTTGCGCATCGAGGAAATTCTTGCGCTCGGATGCCTGCGCCAATTCATCCAGCGCGGCCAGATTCACCGCACCCAATGCCGCAATTGCATTGGTCAAGCGCGTCACTTCGCCTTGTAGATACGAGGGACGGATATCGCCATCGAGCTTCTCGTTCAGCGCTGCTTCGTCCGCTTCTGCTTCGAGCAGTTGTTGCGCATACTGTTCCTGGTTCAGGCGCGCGGCCTGTTCTTTCAACTGGAGTTCCATAATCCGGTCGCGCTGCGGTTGCAGGCTGCGTTCGGATTGCATGCGTGCTTCTTCGTACTGGCGCAATTTCTGCGTCAATTGATCGAGTTCGTGGCGCGTGTCTGCCAAAGCGCGCTCCTGGTCGACGCGCTTGTCCAGCAGCGATTGCAAGCCGGCTTGCGCCGCCTGGTCATTCAGGTTTTCCAATTCCAGATGGCCTTGCTGCATGCTGGTAAACAACTGCGCCGCCTGCTCCAATGCAGTCGCAATACTGCGCTTCAATTCATCGATCTTGTTGCGATGCGACTTCTCGGCAAATTCGGCTTCCTGCGCACTACGTTCCAATTCGCGCAAACGCTGGCGTGCGTCGTTGAGCTGCTGCTCTTTCGCCAGATAATCGGTTTGGCCGTTTTCATGCATTTCCTGCAGTTCCGCCAATTCGATATCCAATTGCTCGAATTTCGCTTCGGATTCGGCCTTGATCTGTTGCTGCTCCGCCTCTTGCGCAGCGATCTCGTCAAGGTCGGCGACAATTTGCGCGCTGCGCTGATTGAAGCGTTCCTGCACTTCCGACAGTTTCATCACGTCGATTTGCAAACCATGCACCGTCTGCGTCAACACATTGACGCGCTGACGGATTTCCTGCAAGCGCTGCACCGATTGCGACAACGCCGCTTCAGCGCGCACCGAGCGCGATCTGGCTTCGTCGGCCAGCATCTGCTGCGCACGCAATTGCTTGGTGATGTTTTCGATTTCCTGCTGGCGCGCCAGCATGCCGTCCTGCTCGGAATCGGATGCATAGAAGCGCACGCTCGACTTGCTGATCACATGACCCTGCCTGGTCACGAAATAGCCGCCGGCCGGCAGCTTGGCACGATCGAAGAAGGCTGCATTGGTATCTTCCGCGACGAATACATTGTGCAACCAGTCCTGCATCAATGCACGCAAACCGGGGTCATTCAATTGCAGCAAATTCAGGAAAGGCTTTAAGCCTGCGGGCGCATCCGGAGCGGTTGCCGGATCGGCAACGGCGTTCGGCGTGAACAATGCCAGCTTGGCCGGCGGCGAGTCGCTGAAGAAGGATTTCGCCCAATCCAGATTCGACATTTCCAATGCAGAAGTACGCTCGCGCAAGACCGATTCCAGCGCGGTTTCCCAGCCTTGATCGATATGCAGTTTTTGCCACAGGCGCGGCAACTCACCCAGCTCATGCTTTTTAAGCCAAGGCTGCACCTTGCCTTGCGTTTGCACGTTTTCCTGCAATTGCTTCAATGCGGTCAGACGCGCTTCGAGTTGCGTATTGTTTGCCGTCTCTGTATTGACTTGCTGCTGCGCAGTGCGGCGTTCTTCCTCCAGCCGCGGTTGCTGCTCCTGCGCTTCTTCGAGTTGCTGCTGCGCCTCTTCCAATGATGCCTGCTTCTCCTCCAACTGCATTTTCAGATTGGAAAGATGGGCGCTGTCCGGCATGTTCAAGCCGCTTTTCTCTTGCGTCAAACGCTCGCGGCGCACGGTCAGGCCCGACAGGATATTGGACGCATTGCGCTGGTGCGCGGACTCCAGTTCGATCTGCTGCTGCGCCTGCATGATTTTGGCGCGCGACTCGGCGGTCTTCAGTTGCGATTCGCGCCATGCCTGTTCCAGCGCCGGCAGATTGTCATGCTGCTGGTGCGCGGCTTCCTGCGATTGCTCGACGCGCATCGCGACTTCCTCAAGATGCATTTCGGCCTCCGCCAAATCATCCTGATGCTGCTGGCCTTGACGCTGCCATTGGTCGCGTTGCGCAGTCAAGGAATTGAGTTGCGATTGCAGGCGGGAGCGCGATTCGATCACAAACTTGATCTGCGCTTCCAGGCTGCCGATTTCAGAATTGGTCTGGTACAGATGGCCTTGCGCCTGATGCATGCGATCGCCGGCCGCGTAATGCGCCTGACGCATGTGCTCCAGCTCGGTTTCGACATGGCGCAATTTGGCAGTCTGTTCTTCCAGATCGGTTTGTGCCTTTTCGATATCACGGAAGAATTTTTCCTGCTCAGCCTTGGCTTCGTTCTTGCGCAATAACCATAACAGCTTTTGCTTCTCGTCCTGGTCGGATTGTAATGTGCGGAATTTGTTGGCGACCGCCGCTTGCGCTTCCAGTTTTTCGAGGTTGGCATTCAGTTCGCGCAAGATGTCTTCGACGCGCACCAGATTTTCGC
>CAMLDH010000007.1 GCA_946478765.1 uncultured Oxalobacteraceae bacterium
TCGAAAAAATCCATCGATTTCCTTTGACGGAGGATTTGCCGGAGGCGGTACTAGCGCAAAAGCATTTTGTCCAACCATCAAAATGGAACTCCATGTTGAATACCGACGCCCTCGATACCCTGTTCAATCACGCCCGTACGCACAATGTCTGGCTCGACAAGCCGGTCACCGATGCGCAGTTGCACCAGCTGTACGACTTGATGAAATGGGGGCCGACCTCGGCCAATTGTTCGCCCGCGCGCATCGTGTTTGTCAAATCGCCGGAGGCAAAACAAAAACTGGTCGCGTGCATGTCGGCCGGCAATGCGGAAAAAACCGGCAAGGCGCCAGTGACTGCGATTATCGGCATGGACATGGAATTTTACGAGAAGTTGCCGCAATTGTTTCCACATACCGATGCCAGATCCTGGTTCGTCGGCAATCAGGCGTCGATCGATGCCACCGCATTTCGCAATTCCTCGTTGCAGGGCGCCTACCTGATCATGGCCGCACGCGCGCTCGGACTCGATTGCGGTCCGATGTCGGGTTTCGATACGGACAAGGTCAATGCGGCGTTTTTCGCCGGTACTTCCGTCAAGGTGAATTTCGTCTGCAGTATCGGGTATGGCGATGCGAGCAAAGTGCTTCCACGCTTGCCGCGCCTGACATTTGACGAGGCGTGCAAGATCGCTTAGATCGGATTTCGGACGCGCGTACGGCGCCTGCGCCAGCCGCGCCAATCTCGAACCTGCGATGCTCGCCGTACGGCAGCGCTGACTTCAAAGTGGCGGTTCGGCATGGATCGGGCTCATTAAACCCCTTTTGCCGGAAGCGGCGTTTTGTCCTTGTATTCGCACAAATCGGCGATGATGCAGTTCCAGCATTGCGGCGTGCGTGCGATGCAGGTATAGCGGCCATGCAGGATCAGCCAATGATGCGCATCGTGCTGAAATTCTGCCGGCACCAGTTGCATCAGCTTGTGCTCGACTTCATCGACATTTTTTCCCGGTGCAATGCCGGTGCGATTGGCTACCCGGAAAATATGCGTGTCGACTGCGATGGTGGATTCGCCAAACGCGGTGTTAAGCACCACGTTGGCCGTCTTGCGGCCAACGCCCGGCAGTGCTTGCAATGCTTCGCGCGTGCGCGGTACTTCGCCGTGATGTTCGGCCAGCAGGATGCGGCAGGTTTCGATGATGTTCTTCGCCTTGGTACGGTACAGACCGATGCTTTGAATGTAGGGAGTCAAGCCTTCCACGCCCAACGCGTAAATTGCTGCGGGCGTATTGGCGACCGGGTACAGCTTGCGGGTTGCCTTGTTTACCGATACATCGGTCGCTTGTGCCGACAGGATAACCGCGATCAGCAATTCAAACGGCGTCGTGTATTCGAGCTCGGTGGTCGGGTGCGGATTGGCGGCGCGCAGACGCTCGAATATTTGCTGGCGTTTGGCGGCGTTCATTGCGGGTCCTTTTGCGAAGCTTGCTCCTTTTTCAGCCGAGCCCGTTCCATCGCGGCCTGGATGATGGCTTTCTTGCGCGCCTGCTCCGCCTTTTCTTCCGCTGTCAGGGGCGATTCCGCTTCGACCGCTTTCAATTTCGCCGCTGCCTTGGCGGCGAGCCGGGCATCGTTTTCTGCGCGCTCGCGTTGCAGGCGCAAGGTGCGGAAATCGTGGCGCGCGCGCGCGGCATCAGCCTGCTGTTGCGACCATGCATCCCAACCGGTCTTGCCCGGCGTGACGTCGATCATCGCGATGCAGTCGACCGGGCAGGGCGCAACGCACAGGTCGCAGCCGGTACACAGGCTCGGCAAGATCGTATGCATTTGCTTGGCTGCACCAAGGATCGCATCGACCGGGCATGCCTGAATGCACAGCGTGCAACCGATACATAAAGCCTCGTCGATTACCGCGACCGGACGCGGACGTTCGATGCCATTGACCGGATTGATCGGAATTACCGGTTTGCCGAGCAGGTGCGCGAGCTTGGCGACGCCTTCTACGCCGCCCGGCGGACACTGATTATAATTGGCGCTGCCATTGGCGATCGCTTCGGCATATGGCCGGCATGCCGGGTAGCCGCACTTGGTGCATTGCGTCTGCGGCAACAGGTCTTCGATTTGGTCGGCGAGCGATTTGGCAGCGGAGGAGAACACGACAGCGATCAGTAAGATAAAACGAGATTATCGGCGTAAAAAGCCGATGCTTCAAATAAAAAAGCCGTTCCCCCTTAACGGGGAACGGCTTTGACGGCCTTCTTGATGGAAAATCAGGCGTGTGCTTTGATGAATTCACCGATCTTCGGAGAAATGATCTCGCGCCAGCGACGTCCCGAGAAAATTCCGTAATGGCCGCATTTCGGCGCCGTGAAATGCTGCTTGTTTTCTTTCGGAATCGACGAGCACAGGTCTTGTGCGGCTTGGGTCTGGCCGGAGCCGGAGATATCGTCGAGTTCACCCTCGATCGTAAACAGCGCGACTGTCTTGATATCTTGCGGACGTACCAGCTTACCCCCGATTTCCCAGGTGCCGGTAGGTAGGCGGAATTCCTGGAACACGGTCTTGATTGTTTCCAGATAGTACTCGGCCGGCATATCGAGTACCGCGTTGTACTCATCGTAAAACTTGCGATGTTCCTCGGCCGACTCATTGTCGCCCTCGCGCAAGTGCATGTAAAAATCCCAGTGGCTTTGCGCATGCCTGCCCGGATTCATTGCGATAAAACCGGCGTGCTGCAGAAAGCCCGGATAGACCTTGCGGCTAAAGCCCGGGTAGTTCGGCGGTACGCTGTAAATCACCTTGTTCTCGAACCAGGAAAAAGGCTTCTTGATTGCGAGATCATTGACTTGCGTCGGCGATTTGCGCGGATCGATCGGACCGCCCATCATTGTCATAGACTTTGGCAACTTCGGATCGTTTTCGCTTGCCATCAGCGAAATCGCGGCCAGTACCGGCACTGTCGGCTGGCATACCGAAACCACATGCACATCCGGTCCCAGACGGCGGATGAAATCCTGCACATAATAAACGTAGTCATGCAAGTGGAATGCCCCATCGGACACCGGAACCATGCGAGCATCGGTCCAGTCGGTGACATACACGTCATGCTGCAACAGCAGGCTGCGCACGGTATCGCGCAACAGCGTCGAATGATGGCCCGACAGAGGCGCTACCAGCAATACCTTGGGTTGGTTCAATTCGGCGATTTGCTTTTCGCTCAGATCCTTGCGGAAATGAATCAAGGTGCAGAACGGCTTTTTCTCTGCGACGTCTTCAACGATGCCGACTGATTTTTCGTTGACCAGGACGTAATTGATGTCGAATGCCGGTTTTTCGTAATCTTTGCCCAAACGATACATCAGCTCGTAGCCGGCAGCGATGCGTTGTGCAAATGGCGTATGTGCCAGTGGCGAAACCGGATTTGTGAAAAGCTTGGACGACGCTTCAGCCCACTGGATCAGCGGGTTAAGAAAGGTGCGGTTTAATTCATGAAATTGGTAAAGCATGGTGGCCTCTCTCGGATGATACCGGTATCGCTTGATTGTCTAGTTAAACCAAAGTTGCTGCAATGCATCAACGACAATTTTTGAAAAATTTCTCGAAAAAAGTGTCTTTTTCGAGACGTCCTCCAATCCAGCTGGTAACAAAACCATCTCGGCCAGTTTTCAAACAACATGAGTGAGAAACCTCAACATAACACACAATTCAACTAGCTATTTCATAGTGCTTGTGCAGTATTAGTGTTTGCTCCTAATTTATGGATAAAGCCGCGAAAAACAATCGCACTGCAGCAACTCGCATGGTCTTTGCCTTATTTGCCATAACGTTTCATTATGCTCACAGGCGGACAACGATTGCCTATATAAATTAATTACAATAGCGGCGCATTTTTGCCTAAATTGAGGCAGTGTCGACGCCTTGAGCGTTTCTGCTATGCACCATTTATAACTAAACGCTTGATTCCCGGCCGTACTTTGCCCCGATTTTGCATGGAATTTGATACTTTTAAGCATCGATTTTCTTATGCATCATCGGAACTCTTATCCACCAAGATCATCATTGCTTTGGTGCCGCAAAAAGCATGCCTGTCACCGGACAAGTTTATCCAGCGGTTTGCACGAGGGTTTGAATTGCCGGGCCTTGCATTCTTGCAGAGGACCAAGGTGTGCCGGGGGGGGGGCGATGTTGTCTGCGACAACAGTTCGCCCCATGCAAAACGCCTCTTGTCGATGGTTGCAAGAGGCGTTTCGTCGCGGCTGAAGACAAGCGACGCCGGCGCAGAACGCCGGGTTCGTGTTTTATTTCAATCGTCGGAGGCGACGTGCGTCGCACGAGCGATGCACGATCTTCTCTTCAATGGTTGATACTGTGCACCTTCTACGCTGACGGGTGTCGGCGACAAACCAACACTGTGGTTGACGACTGTGCGCATGGTGCATGCACATCAACGCTCAAGGAATGGCAGCTTGTCCTTGGTGTCTTTCCACTCGTCAGCTTCGGACAGGGGGCTCTTGGTCTTTGTGATCGATGGCCAGTTGCGGGCCAGCTCCACATTCAGCTTGATGAATTGCTGCTGATCGGCCGGGACATCTTCTTCCGCATAGATGGCATTGACCGGGCATTCGGCAACGCACACGGCGCAATCAATGCATTCATCCGGATCAATTGCAAGGAAGTTCGGGCCTTCGCGGAAGCAGTCTACCGGGCATACATCAACGCAGTCGGTGTAACGGCAGCGGATGCAGGATTCGGTCACAACGTGGGTCATAACAGTCCTATCTTTAAATTTTCAAAATCAATTTGAAGCACAGCAGGCATTTAATGGCATCATGAAGTATTGCCGAAAAATCAAATACACAGCTGCAAAGCCTTGTATTTTAAGGCAAATCAGCCTGCCCCACAAATCCGGCTTATATAGTTTATGAATAAGCAAATGCAGAAGCTTTTTCGGCCTTGCATCTCGCAAGCACTGGCATTTCGCGCTGTAATTCGGAACGATGGTGAAGGGTTCATGACCCATTGGCGCTATGCGGACGGCAAATATTATTTGCCGGACGATGCCTATGTGCGGACGCGCCGACCTGCATCCGCGATGAAATAGACCATCGTACCTGGGACGCCGCCGACCACGCCAAGGTAAATTATTGCGACGATGGCATGAAATTAGATCACGCAGAATGGGTGCCGGCGGTCTTCCCGATTCGGATACACTCGGTGACACGTTTTAGCATCTGTCATACCGACAATTTTTGATGAGCGAAACCGACTCTGCTCACATCAGCACAAGAGAGCAACATGGATACTTCCGCTGCCCGCCAGGCTATTTTCAATCGCATTCGCACAGCGCACGGCCGTCCTGAGCAGCCGACGCCGGATGAACGCAGCGCAGTACAGGACTATCTGCGCCATCATCCCGCCGGGCCGCGGCCCGCTATCGGCGCCGATGTCGTGCAGCATTTCAAGGAGCAGGCGCTACGGATGTCCGATACCGTCGATGATGTCGCTGAAATGGCCGATGTGCCGGCTGCCGTTGCGAAATATCTCGACAGTATCGGCGTGGCAAAAAATGCGATCGCATGGAAAACCCTGCAGGATTTCGCCTGGAGCGAGGCCGGATTGCAGGTGGCGTTTCGTCCGCCGAAAAATGAGGATATGGTGGGGATCACCGGCAGTTTTTGCGCAGTCGCGGAAACCGGCACCCTGATGCTGCTATCCGGCGCCGATACCTATGCTTCGGCCAGCCTGCTGCCGGAGACGCATATCGCGATCGTGTCCGCTTCGCGCATTGTCGTCGGCATGGAAGATGCGTTTGCCCTGGCGCGCGAGGAGCGCGGGGAATTGCCGCGCGCAACCAATTTCATCTCCGGCCCGTCACGTACCGGAGATATCGAACAAACCATTGTGCTCGGCGCACATGGCCCATACCGGGTACACGTCGTTATCGTGTCCGGCGCATAGAGCCTGTTTGAAAACTACTGTGCGCAGGAGACCGTGTTGATCCGCGCTAGAATAGCCCGCATTTCTTGATTCTGGAGGCAGCAATTGCGCGCAAAAATTCTGGTTGGCCTGCTTGGACTGAGTCCCTTGTTGTCTTATGCGTCCGATCTGGACGGCAGCCGACTTTCCGTGTGGTGGGCCATTCCGTTTGCCGGCCTGCTGCTGTCGATTGCGCTGTGTCCGCTGCTTACTCCTCAGTTTTGGCACCACCATTTCGGCAAGTTATCGATCGCCTGGTCGCTGGCGTTTCTGTTGCCGTGTGCGCTGTGGTTCGGTGCCGGCAGCGCGGCTGGGGGCGCTCTCCATGCATTTTTCGCTGAATTTTTCCCGTTCATCATTCTGATTACCGCTCTCTTCGTGGTGGCCGGCGGGATTTGCGTGCGCGGTAACCTGCATGGCACACCTGCACGAAATACCGGTTTGCTGGCGCTGGGCGCGCTTCTGGCCAGCATCATGGGGACCACAGGCGCCTCCATGTTGATGATTCGCCCCTTGATCCGTGCCAACGACAATCGCAAGCATGCCGTGCATATCGTCGTGTTTTTCATTTTTCTGGTGGCCAATGCGGGCGGCTCGCTCACGCCATTGGGGGACCCGCCGTTGTTCCTCGGATTTTTGAAAGGGGTCGATTTTTTCTGGAGCATGAAAAACATCTTCCCGGAGACGCTGTTTTTATGCGCGGCGCTCTTGGTCATTTTTTATTTTCTTGATCTTCACTATTATCACAACCGCGAAGAAGAGCTGCCGCCGGGACTGGACCCGACGCCGGATTCGGCCATCTGGTTTGAAGGCAAGGCCAATTTCCTTTTGCTGGCGGTGATTGTCGGCCTGGTGCTGATGAGCGGCTTGTGGAAGTCGGGTATCGCATTTTCACTGTTCGGAACCCCGCTCGAATTGCAAAACCTGGTGCGCGATGCATCGCTGATTGTGGTGATCCTGGTGTCCTTGCGTATAACGCCGAAAACCGCGCGTAGTGGAAACGAGTTTGCATGGAGCCCGATCCAGGAAGTGGCCAAGCTGTTCGCCGGGATCTTCATCACCATCATTCCCGTGATCGCAATGCTGCGGGCAGGCGAGGCCGGCGCGTTCTCGGCGATAATGCGCGCGGTGACCGATAGCGCGGGACAGCCGATCAATGCGATGTATTTCTGGGCCAGCGGGATACTGTCGTCATTCCTCGACAATGCGCCGACCTATCTGGTGTTTTTCAATACTGCCGGCGGCGATCCGGCTGTGCTGATGACCAAGCTCGCGGCGACCCTGGCGGCGATTTCCTGCGGCTCCGTTTTCATGGGCGCCAACAGCTATATCGGCAATGCGCCGAATCTGATGGTCAAGGCGATCGCAGAAGAGCGCGGCATCAAGATGCCGTCTTTCTTCGGCTACATGGCTTGGTCATGTGCGGTGCTGGTGCCCTTGTTTGTTTTGATGACGTTCATTTTTTTTCGTTGAGGATGGATTGATGAAACCGAAGGTTCTGGTTGCGCGCGCGGTCTTTCCGGATGTGATCGAACGGCTGGCATGCCAGTTCGATGTCGAATCCAATCAGGAAGACCATATTTTTTCCGCCGATGAATTGGCGGAAAAAATGCGCGACAAGCACGCGCTATTGACTACCGCAAGCGAACACATCGGTGCGCAGGCGATCGCCGCCAGTCCGCATCTGAAAGCCATCTGCAACATGGCGGTCGGTTACAACAATATCGATCTGGATGCGGCGACACGCGCCGGCATCGTGGTGACCAACACCCCCGATGTGTTGAACGAAACTACAGCCGATTTTGCGTGGACGCTGCTGATGGCCGCAGCGCGCCGGGTCAGCGAATCGGAGCGCTGGCTGCGCGACGGCAAATGGAATAAATGGCGCTACGATGCTTTCCTGGGCGCCGACATACACGGCTCGACGCTCGGCATCATCGGCATGGGCCGCATCGGCCAGGCGATTGCCCGGCGCTCGACGGGCTTCAACATGAAGGTGATTTACCATAACCGCTCGCGCCTGCCGGCACAGCTCGAGTCTGACGCGAACCATGCACAGTATGCCGGCAAGGACGCGTTATTGCGCGCGGCCGACCACGTGATCCTGGTATTGCCGTATTCGGCTGAATCGCATCACACGATTGGCGCGGCCGAGCTGGCGCTGATGAAGCCGAGTGCGACGCTGGTGAATATCGCGCGTGGCGGCATCGTCGACGATGTTGCGTTGATCGAGGCACTGCGCGGCAATCGCATCGCAGCTGCAGGACTGGATGTGTTCGAGAATGAACCGGCGTTCCATCCCGATTTTCTGACGCTGCCTAACGTTGTACTGACGCCGCATATTGGCAGCGCGTCCGAACCGACGCGTCGTGCGATGGCCAATTGTGCGGCCGATAATTTGATTGCCGCCTTGACCGGCGAAGATCCGCCGAACCTGTTGAATCCGGCAGTCCAAGACGTTCTCCGCCAGGATTGAAGCGGAACTCGCCAAGAACATGAAAAAGGTGTTTGGCGCTAAAGCCCGGAAGCGCGATTTGTCAGCGTTGCGCCGGAAAGCGCTTTAATCCACGACCTTTTCCACCACGGCGGTCGTGACGTTGACTGCACCCTTGGCGACCGTCGTGGCGGCCCCGACCGCCATCGAACCGGCGGATACCCCGACACTGACGGCGGTCGCGCCGACCGTCACTGCAGTGGACGCAACCGTCACTACTGCGCAGCCGCTGGTGATCAGAAGCACGGCTACGCCAACGCCATAGAGGATTTTTATTCGGGGCATGAACTACAGAGTATTTAAACCCCGAGAAGTTCCACTTCGAAAATCAAGGTCGCGTTCGGTGGAATCACGCCGCCGGCGCCGCGTGCGCCATAACCGAGCGATGCGGGGATGACGAGCTTGCGCACGCCGCCGACTTTCATGCCTTCCACACCCTGGTCCCAGCCTTTGATCACATGGCCTGCGCCCAGTGGAAATTCAAATGGCTCGTTGCGATCCTTGCTCGAATCGAATTTGGCGCCGGCGCTGCCGTCCGCATTTTGCAGCCAACCCGTGTAATGTACGGTGACGTACGCGCCGGACTTGGCTTCTTCGCCGGCGCCAACGTTGATTTCTTCATATTGGAGGCCGGACGCCGTCATGATGAGAGACATATTTTTTCCTTTCAGTTCAGAGATGGATTTCAAGTTCGCTGGCGAGATTGTAGCAGGCGGGACGGGCACTTTTTTGTGCGCTTGCGTTCCTATGCCAGGCTGCCAGGATTTAATTGGGCGACGGTGGTCGGCGCGCGGTAAAATGGCTTCTTTACTCAATCTAATAAAGTAAGTGGTTTTCATGCTTGGTCATCTCAGTCGTGCCATTTTCGTAGTTCTGTGTATGGTGACAGCTACCGTCGCGCACGCAAACGTCGTGGTCGTTCTCAATTCCCGTGACGCCACGGTAAGCCTGCTCGATCAAGCCACGTATCAGGAAATCGGCTCCATTCCGGTCGGTAAAGAGCCGCATCATTTGATGGCGACCCCGGACAACAAATCGTTGATCGTCGCTAGTTCGGTCGGCAACGAATTGCTCTTTCTCGATCCAAAAACAGGCCAGATTCAACGCCGTATCGCCGATATCATGGATCCGTACCAGATCGGATTTTCTCCGGACCAGAAATGGTTTGTCGTCAATGCCTTGCGCCTGGACCGGGTCGATATTTACGCGTATGACGGCCGCGACCTGAAGCTCTCGAAACGCATACCGCTGGCCAAGCTGCCGAGTCACATGGCGTTTAGCGCGGACAGTAAAACCGCTTTTATCACACAGCAGGGTAGCGATCAGGTCAGCGCGATCGACCTGGCAACACAAGCGGTGAAGTGGACTATGCCGGTCGGCAAATTACCCGCCGGGATCACGATGACGGCGGATGGCAAGTATCTGCTGGTCGGGATCATGGGCAGCGATTATATTGAGGTAATCGATTGGCGCGCGCAAAAAACAGTCAAGAAAATCAAGGCCGGCGAGGGTACCCATAACTTTCTGTCGATGGGCGACAAGCGCCATACCTTCGTATCGAACCGCATCTCCAATACGATCAACATCATCGACCAGCAGACGCTGACCAATATCGGCACGATCAACGTCCCCGGCGGCCCCGATTGCATGGAACTGTCGGATGATGGCAAGACCTTGTGGGTGACGCTGCGCTGGATCCAGAAGGTCGCGGTGATCGATGTCGCCAGCAAAAAGGTCATCAAAACAATCCGCGTCGGACGCTCGCCGCATGGCGTCTATTTCAACAATCACGCACCGCATTAAATTGTCATGCCACGTACTTTGTCAGTGAGCGCAAGATGCGTGCTGGCGCTCGCGGTTGCGACTGCCGCATCGGCGGCCTACCCTGCAAGCGCAAGCGCATGCAAGGGCACGATCTACCTCACGTTCGACACCGGCAGCCAGTCGCAGGCCGAGTTCATCGCGCAGACGCTCAACAAGCATCACGCCAAGGCGACTTTTTTCCTGGCGAACGAGAGGACCGTCAACGGCGATTATTCCCTCGATCCAAGCTGGGCGCCATACTGGAAAGCGCGGGTCGCGGAAGGCCATGCATTCGGCACGCATACATTCGATCATGTGTATGTGCAGCGCGATCTGCCTGACGGGCGGATGGAGATGAAGCCGCAGTTCGGCGCCAACGCCGGCAAGAAACTCACATGGACGCCGACGCAGTATTGCGACGAACTGCAGCGCGTGGAGCGCCGCTTCCAGGAGTTGACCGGCGCCAAACTCGATCCGCTCTGGCGCGCCCCCGGCGGACGCTTGACGCCGCATCTGCGCGCGGCGGGTGAAGCGTGCGGCTATGCGCATGTCGGCTGGGCGCAAGCGGGGTTTTCCGGGGACGAGCTGCCGAGCGCGGTCGCCTCCAATGACAAGCTGTTGCAACGCGCATTGCATGGATTGAAGGATGGCGACATCTTCATCGCGCATCTCGGTATCTGGTCACGCAAGGAGCCGTGGGCGCCGGCGGTACTCGATCCGCTTCTCACGGGCCTTGAGAAAAAAGGATTTTGCTTTGCCACCCTGCGCGAGCATCCCGACTACCGCTCCCTGATCAATCGAAAAAAATGACAAATAAAATATCATGATCAACACCCTGAATGATCTGTTTTCGGTAGTGCAAGGATGGTTGTTCGAGGTGGTCGTGGAGCCGATGATTTTTCATCTGGGGCTGGGCGAGTTCACCGAACAGGCGTTCGAGGGCACCGAATGGTTCATGGTCGGCTTGTGTGAAATCGTATTGCTTTACATCGTCCTGCGTCCGCTGGAAGCGTTGATCCCGGTGCATCCGATTACCGATCGGCATGCGCGCTGGAACGATTTCCTCTATACCGTGATCCATCGTCTCGGCGCGTTTGCCATCGTCCTGTTTTTCGTGCTTGACCCGGTGATGGACCAGATCGAGGCAATCCTGCATCTGCAGGGAATACGCCAATTCAACCTGGAAAATATCTGGCCCGGCATCACCGATAATCCGCTCGCCAGCTTTCTGCTGTACCTGATCGTGCTCGATTTTTTCGATTACTGGTATCACCGCGCGGAACACCATTTCAATTGGTGGTGGGGATTGCATAGTCTGCATCATAGCCAACAGAACATGAATTTGTGGAGCGACAACCGCAACCACTTGCTGGACGATTTTTTGCGCGACATTATCATGGCGGTCATTGCATTGGTGATTGGCGTGCCGCCGGGACAATATGTGTTGCTGGTGGCCGCATCGCGTATTTTGCAAAGTCTGCAGCATGCGAATGTACGCATCTGGTTTGGCGCCATCGGCGAGCGCCTGCTGGTCTCGCCGCGTTACCATCGCCTGCATCACGCCATCGGCATTGGCCATGAAAGCGGCGGCAAGGGCACGCTGGGCGGCCATAATTTCGCGGTGCTGTTTCCAGTCTGGGATATCGTGTTCGGCACTGCGCATTTCGGCAAGGCGTTTGAAGCAACCGGCGTACGCGATCAATTGCCGGCGCCGGAAGGCGAGGGACGCGATTATGGACACGGGTTCTGGGCGCAACAGTGGCTGGGCTTGAAGCGCATGGCGGCATTCGGCAAGAGGTCGAGTTCCTGATGCGTTCCGTGATGATGGCATTCGGCAGGGCGCTGTTGTCACAGCTGGATTTCCGCATGTTGATGCTGACTTTCATGCCCTTCCTGTTGTCGGTGCTGCTATGGGGCGTCGTCCTGTGGCTGGGGCTGCAGCCGATGATCGACTGGATACAAAGTTATTTCGCCGAGAATGACGGATTCAGAATTGCCGGTGGCGCGCTTGGCTGGCTGGGGTTGAGCGCCATCAAGACCGTGATCGTGCCGCTCATCGCGATGTGGGTGCTGCTGCCTTTGATGATTCTGACGGCGCTGCTATTCATGGGCACGCTGGCGATGCCGGCAATCGTCAGGCATGTGTCGAGCCGCTATTATCCCGCGCTGGAAAAACGCAAGGGCGGCAGCATCTGGGGCAGCCTGTGGATCGCGTTGTCATCGTGTTCCGCATTTCTCTTCTTGTGGCTGGTCACGTTGCCGTTGTCGGCGATTCCGCCTTTGGGTTTTGTGATTCAGCCGGCGCTGTGGGGCTGGCTCACCTACCGCGTGATGGCCTATGACGCGCTGGTGGAACATGCGGATGCGCACGAGCGCAAGGCGATTCTGCGCATCCATCGCTGGCCTTTGCTGGCGATCGGCGCGATCACCGGCGCGATGGGCGCCGCGCCCACCTTGTTGTGGCTGGGCGGCGTATTTTCGGTCGTTTTTTTCCCGTTGCTGGCCGCGGTATCGATCTGGCTATATGTGCTGGTCTTTACATTCACGGGTTTGTGGTTTCAGCATTATTGCCTGGCTGCGCTGGCAAGCTACCGGGAGGCGGGCATTGGCGCGGCTGCCGTGCCACCCGCGCCATTGAAGGATATCCCCTGATAGTGCACACCGGATGTATTTTCGATGTCTCGGGCCGAATCTAGGATAATCCTAGATTCGGCAGTTGACCGCTCACTTTCGCTTGGAAAGCCGTTTGAACATTGGCTTTCTTGCATTCGATAACGCTCACCGATGGGGTGAGAGCGCTACAGGCGCGATTGCGCACTTTTCCGGCCCTCTGGCGTCGTTGCTCCTCCTAGTGGAATGCAGTCCGCGTCGTCGTCGCGCCTAGCCAGAGGACCGGAAAAATGCACACTCGCACCTGTCCAACTGCCGAATCTAGGATAATGACAGCCGGATATTAGGCGAGGGCAAACATCATATGGCTATCGGGCTCATCATCATCGGCGATGAAATCCTGTCCGGCAAGCGTGCCGACAAGCATTTTCCGAAAGTCGTCGAATTGTTATCTGTGCGCGGGTTGCAGCTCGATTGGGCTGAATATCTGGGAGATGACCCGGCGCGCATTACCGCGACACTCAAACGTACGCTGGCCGGGAACGATATCGTATTCTCATGCGGCGGCATCGGCGCTACACCGGACGACCATACGCGTCAATGTGCCGCTGCCGCACTCGATGTGCCGCTGGTGTTGCATCCCGATGCAAAAGCCAGCATACGGGAACGCATGGTCGATGTCGCGCGCGAGGCCGGCCAGGAGCCGGATCTCGATGCGCCGGAAAATCTGCAGCGGCTGAAGATGGGCGAATTTCCGCAAGGCGCCGATATCATCCCGAATCCGTTTAACAAGATACCGGGATTCTCGGTCAAAAATAGCAGTGCGCAAGGCACTCACCATTTTGTGCCCGGCTTTCCCGTCATGGCATGGCCGATGATCGAATGGGTGCTCGATCACCTCTACCCGCATTTGCTGCACCAGCGGGCATGGCTGGAAAAATCAGTGCTGGTATATGAAGCCGCGGAATCGACATTGACGCCGCTGATGGAGGCCATTGAGGCTGAATTCCCTCACGTCAAAGTGTTCAGCCTGCCGACTGTGGGCGATGCGCATACACGCGGCCATATCGAGTTGGGCGTCAAAGGCGAGCCGGCACAGACTACTGACGCATTCGAAAAATTATTGCATGGGCTGAATCAGCTTGGGGTGGAATACCGGGACGTCTGATCGATTGAAGTGCGTATGTCGATCAATTCCAGCGCTGCCACCGCACCCGCAGCAGATAATTCGTTTCGTTGTAATGAAAATCGAGGTTGCCCTTGTAGGTATCGTGCAGCGCTTCGCCGATTTTGCGAGCCAGATGAATATCGGTCGTCGCGACCGTCAATCCATCCGGCTGTTCTTCGACAGAAATGATGCGCTGCATCGGTTGCGTTGATCTTGCGCGCTGTTCGATGTTTTGGATGAGAAGTTGCAATTCATTCCGATACTCTTTGGCGAATCTGCCTTCAATCGTTACGAATCCTGCCGGCGCGCCATCACGCACTCTTTTGCAGGCCGGGCAGCGGATCTGAAATGCGCCGGCCGGCGATGTCATCCATTGCCAGCATCCATCATCGTATACCGCGTGACAGTCCGTGCAGACCGATGGCTCAGACAGCCTTTCCCTGAGTTGGTACGGGTCATGAAAAGTTGCATCAAACTCGTCGAGCGACTCCAACTGTTGGCCGTCCCGAAAACTGCATGGCGAGGGGCGTTGCGTATTCATGGTCGCACTCCTTTTGTCGATCAAGACAAAAGTAGCGCGCCGAGGGATTTAAGAATTGAGGCGTATCAATGTAGTACGGGCTGCGTTCGCTAGCGTCGGTTGCATTACCATTTTTTAGAGTGCGAGCAATTTATTGCACGTGCTTTTGCCGTAATGCATGTGTCACCAAAATCGGGGATGAGTGCGATGTGATGGTGCAAACGGCATGGATAAATTGCTTGGTGCAATCGTTTGGAAGATCCGAGCTTATTGATCGATAGCCATGGTCGATCCGGCGCCGCTTGTTATGATGCTGCTTTGCTTAGCCTTCTTCTTATATATGTTCGATTTCATTTTCAAGCGTTCCGCCAGAAAGTCTGTGCCGGTAGCGGCGCCGGTGCAAAATCAAAGTCCTACACATGCGCCGCCATCGGTCTCGGCGAGCCAGATGGCGCTGGTGCAGGCCGAAGCGCTCAATGACGACGAATCGGCCGCGGTTGGATTCCTGCTGCAATGCCAGTTTGCGGATGCGCGCCTGAAGGCGGCGGCGCATGTGCATTCCAGGCTGATGCTGGAACAGGTGCTGCAGCACCTGCGTAATACCGACCGTCGCGTCGCCAAATTGATGCAGACGCGACTGGATGCGCTGAAGCAGACGTTGTTAACAGAACAGGAAGCGCAGCGCTGTGTGGCAAGCGCCTTGAAGCTTGTGCAAGAACCGCAATTGATGCCGAACCAGGTCGCCGATCTGGATCGCGTCTGGCACGCGATCGTCGCGGCACCGGAACCGATGCGCCGCCAATTCGATGATGCGCGCAGTGTCTTGCGTGAGCGCCTGGAAGCGCAGGCGCAATTGCAGCGCAGCGCACTCGACGTTGTAACAAGACTGCGGTCGCTCGCGACAAGCGCCACGACGCTCGCCGCGCGCGACATGGCCGGTACTCTGGCCGTTCTCGCACAGGAAATGACCCGGCTGCAGGCGTCAACCGAAATGCCGTCGCTGCCCAGGCATCTGTTGCCGGAATTTGAACAGCAGTATGTCAACTGCACACGCAAGCTCGCTTTGCTGGAACAGCAAGGCAATGCGATCAGCGCGCGGCATGCGATGCTCGAACAATGGGAAGCCGATGATCCGGCGGCGCTCAAAACGGGCGCGTTGCAGCGCGCATGGCAAGCGCTGCCGCCGTTGACGGACGAGGCTGGGATGGCATCCATGCAAGCGCGTTTCGATGACTTGATCCAACGCGTGAGCGCATTGCGCAAACCGCAACAGATGGTCGAACGCGTCGAGCCGCAGGATGCCAAACTGCGCTTCGCCGACGCGTTGGACGGCATGGAAAAGGCATTGCAGGAGGGCGCGCTGCAGCTCGCTGTTGAACATGACAAGACCTTGCGTGCGATCGACGTCAAAGCGCTACGGCCAAGCGATGCGCAAGGCGCGCGCCTGGCCAAGGCACGCGCCGAATTGACGCATTTGCAAGGCTGGGCCAGATGGGGAGGCAATGTATCGCGGGAAGAATTGCTGAAGACAGCAGACGAATTGCCAGGCAAGTCTTTGGCCGCGCCTGATCTGGCGAAAAAAGTGGGTAGCCTGCGCGAGCGCTGGAAGTCGCTTGATGCTTCGGCGGGGCCTGGGAGCAGGGATTTGTGGGAGCGCTTTGACGCAGCTTGTACAAAAGCCTATGAACCGGCGGCGCTGCATTTCAGGAAGCTGGCGGATGAGCGCCAGCAAAATGCGATAAAGGCGCAGGCGCTGATCGATGAGGTTCGGCAGTTCGCCACGACATCCAATTGTGGGGGCGCAGATGCCGCGGCGGTCGATTGGAGAGAGTTGGCGAATTTCTGCCTGCGAACGCGGCAAGCGTGGCAACACCTCGGCACGATCGAGCGCAAGGAAAAGAAAGGCCTCGATGCGGACTTTGCACAGGTGATGCAGGCATTGAGCGATCCGCTGGCGCAGCAACGCGAGACTGAGATCAGGCGACGCGAAAAGTTGATCGCCGAAGCGCTTGACCTGAATCCGAACGATCGCGGCGCATTGGATACCTTGCGCAACTTGCAAGGCCGCTGGCAGGAACAGGCGAAGTCTTTGCCGCTGGAGCGCAAGGATGAGCAGGCGCTGTGGCAGCGTTTCAGGAATGCATGCGATGCCGTGTTTGCCAAGCGCAAAGAGGGCGCTGTCGCCGCCGATGCGGACCGGCGCCAGCACCTGCAAGCAAAGGAGGCGTTATGCGCGACACTGGAGGCAATCGGCGATA
The DNA here is from genome assembly GCA_946478765.1 of uncultured Oxalobacteraceae bacterium. The sequence continues at coordinate 16,806 of CAMLDH010000007.1, forward strand.
TGCCGGACGCGGCACTGTCGACATCCTTGCGAGAAGTGAAAGACGCATGGAACAGCATCGGTCCGGTGCCGCGGGCATCGGAAAATCAGATCGAGGCGCGATTCGGATCGGCCGTGGCGGTAGCGCAAAGCCGTCTGGATGCGGCACGGCGCACTGCGCTGGAAACCGAACGCGATGCGTTGCGCGACAAGTTTCGCTTGTGTCAGGCGGCAGAGGCGGCAATTGCCGATGCGCAGGCACCGCAGGCAACTGGGCAAGCAACATGGCGTACGGCTTGGCAAACCTTGCCGGTATTGCCAAAGAACCTGGAACAAGCCGTGTGCAGCCGTTTCGATGCCGCCCTCACTGCACTGGAAAGGTGCGATCGGCTATATGCCGAGATGCTCGAAAATAATCGCGGAATATTGTCGCAGGAATTACTGCGTGCTGAAATCGTGTCGGGCATCGACAGTCCGTCGGAATTGTCGCGTGAGCGTTTGCAGTTGCAGGTGGAAGTACTGCAAGCGTCATTGAAGGCGGGACAAAAAGCGTTGACGCACGAAACGCAACTGTTGCGTGTACTCGCATTGCCGGCGCATATCGACGACCGGATCGCCGATCGCATTGAACGGGTGATTGCGGGCAGTTTCAAGAATATCTGACAATGTCATGGGTTTCCCCATAAAAAATGCCCCGAAAAAGCCGGGGCATTTTTTTTATGGCGGGAGTCGAACCCCGAAGGATTCGACTGCACCATCACCAATTACTTCTTCGATGCAACTTTGACGCCGGACTTGGCAGCTGCTTGCGAAAACTGGGTAACGGCAGTGTTCAGGTTCGCTTCCATTGCGTCAACAGCTTGCTGGGTAGACTTGGTCAGTTGCTCGTAGCCTGCGCTGGCGTTGCCGATGGCAGACTTCACGAATGCGACTGCGTTCTCGGAGCCGGCTGGTGCGTTCTTGCTGACTTCGTCAACCAACGCGACGATCTTGCGATTGGTTTCGGCGATTTGCACTTCAGCCGCTTTGGTGAATTCAGCCTGGGTGCTGGTAGCGATGCTTGCCAGATGACGGCCATAGGCGAGCGCTTTTTCTGCGTTCGGCTGTGCTTGCGCGGCGGAGAGGGCGAAAAATTCTTGTGGGTCTTTAGCCGACAGCAATTGTCTGGCTGCGACTGCGGACTCTTCCAGCGAAGCTTTGGCGACGTTCATATTCAGGTCGATAATCTTCTCGACGCTTTCAAACGCCTTGTTGGTCAGCGCGGTCAGCATCGCGACTTGAGATTCGAAATTGGCTTTGGTTGCTGCGGAAAATTGTTCAGGAATCGTAAACATGGTGTTTCTCCTTGTGGGATTGAGCGTTGTGGCTGGAGGCGCAACGCTCAAATTGTTTGTGCGCTGCAACAACCTCAATTTTATGGATTAATTTATTTATGTCAAGTATCTTTTATTGCGCCGCACCAAATATAGCTGGTTTTGTTTTATTCCATAATGGAAAAAAGTATGGTTCAAACAGGATTTTTCATCGGGGCTCAGTGAGTTGTTATATTAAAGGCAATCATTTTGCGTGTCCGGGTGCATGCTAAACTCGATGCATCTTTTTTCGCCGTCCCCGCAAATTGAAAGCTTTTTACAGCGACCATTTCGTGTTGCCGCTACCGCCCGGCCACCGCTTTCCGATGCAAAAGTACCGGCTGATCCATGAAGGCGCACACGCCGCCGTTCCTGATTTGCAGTTTCTCGAAGCGCCTTATGCGAGTGATGGTGTGCTGGCATTAGCGCACCATCCCCGTTATATCGAACGGGTCAGCACCGGCGCGTTGTCGCTTGCGGAACAAAAGGAAATCGGATTTCCATGGACGCCGCAAATGGTCGAACGCTCGCGCCGCTCCACCGGCGCCACGATCGGTGCCGCGCGCGCCGCCATCGAGCAAGGCGTGGCCGTTAATCTGGCTGGCGGCACCCATCATGCACATGCTGATCGCGGCGAAGGATTCTGCGTGTTCAACGATGCCGCGATTGCGGCGCGGCTGATGCAGGCCGAGCGGCGGGTAAGGCGGGTGGCGATTGTCGATCTCGACGTGCATCAAGGTAACGGTACGGCTTCGATACTGCGGCATGACGATTCGGTATTCACGTTGTCGCTGCATGCCGAAAATAATTATCCATTCGCGAAAGAGTCCAGTGATCTCGACGTCGGGCTGCCCGATGGTGCCGCAGACGATATGTATTTATCCGCATTGCGCGACGCATTGGCAGAACTGTCCACGCGTTTCACGCCGGATTTGATCATTTATCTGGCGGGTGCCGATCCGCATGAAGGCGACCGCCTGGGACGATTGAAACTGACGTTTGCCGGCATGGCGGCGCGTGACCGCACGGTACTCGACTATGCGGGTGAGCGAGAAATTCCGGTAGCGATTACGATGGCGGGCGGATATGGCAAGAATATTCAAGACACTGTTGCCGTCCATATCCAGACTATCGCGATTGCCGCGCAATATGCTCGCAGTGGCCGCACCGATAGCATTGCGCCTGGCGTTGTTTAACATGAAATAATGCGAGTAGAAGCAAAACGGCGCAGTAATTACAACATACAACACTTCCATCCAATCGCGTCGGCGCAAGGCCGTTTCGTGCCTGTGTATGTGGATCGCGCAACCCGCAAGTCCGGCGCGATTCCGGTAAAAATGTATTACTTCCTTCAATCCATTCTGGTGCAATCAACATGATCGAGACAATTGAACAAAAAATCGTCGATGCCGCAGTCACGTCGCGTCGTTCGATTCGTGCATTTCTGCCGACGCCGGTGGCGCGCGAAGATATAACAGCCATTCTGGAAGTCGCCGCGCGCGCACCGTCCGGCACCAACACGCAGCCATGGAAAGTCTATGTGTTGACCGGTGCGATCAAGCAGAAATTATCAACCGAAATCGTCAACGCGTATCTCGACCCGGAAGCCTCGAAGCTGCACACCGAGGAATACAATTACTATCCGCGTGAATGGGTGGCGCCTTATATCGATCGCCGCCGCAAGGTTGGCTGGGATTTGTATGCGCTGCTGAAACTGACTCGTGAAAACAAGCAAGGCATGCAGGCGCAACATGGTCGCAATTATGTGTTTTTCGATGCGCCGGTCGGTTTCATTTTCACCATCGATCGCGTGATGGAGCAAGGGTCATGGCTCGACTACGGCATGTTTTTGCAAAACATCATGGTCGCGGCACGCGGACGCGGTCTCGATACCTGCCCACAGGCGGCATTCACGCAATATCACAAGATCATCGGCGAGGTGCTGCAACTGCCGCCGAATGAAACGGTGGTGTGCGGCATGTCGCTCGGTTATGCCGACTCCAGCAAAATTGAAAATACGCTGGTGACCGAGCGCGAGTCGGTGACGACTTTCGCCAAATTTCTGGCGTAAACGCGGTGCCAGGGATCTTGGCCGCACGATTGTGGAAAAAATGCATGTATTTTCGATAATTTTTTTGTTCATTTCATACATTTTTTCACGTTTATCTGATTGTGTTGGAAAAGTTCCGCAAAAACACTTTTTTTATGAATATTATTAAGTAGAAAATTGTTTAATTCCATCAGCTAACTCTCTAATTCTCTTGCAGATTTTCACAATTTTGCTACACTGCAAGACAATAATTGTCTGTATGAATCAGGGAGTCGCTGATGTTGAAATCCGCGCTGGGGATATTTTTTTCATTCTTGTTTGTTTTGCTTTACGTTCCCACGGCGTTGGCTGAGGATGCGTCGGCAACTGCTGCCTCAAAGAAATCGACTCCGAAGAACGCCATCGTTGGGAAAAAACGCAAAACCAAGGGGAGTGGCAATCGCGTTAATGCATCCCTCGATTCGCACGAAAGGCTGGTCAAGCGCGTAGTGCGCGTGCATGGTCGGCGTAAAGTCATTTATCAGCGTGTCGCATTTGCACCGGTTATTCCAGCGGTGCCTCCGGTATTGAGTGCCGGCGATCTGGCCGGTCTGAATGCGACGCGCGATCCGCTGGACTTGAAATCGAGCGTTGCCTTCGTATTGGATCAAACCAATTCGGAAGTGCTGTTCGAAAAAAATTCCAATGTAGCGCTGCCGATTGCTTCAATCACAAAATTGATGACCGGCCTGGTTGTTGTCGAAGCGAACCAGAATATGGATGAAGTGCTGGAAGTGACTGACGACGATATTGATCGTGAAAAGAACAGCTCTTCCCGTTTGCGCGTCGGGGCAAAATTAACCCGCTCCAACATGTTGCACATTGCTTTGATGAGTTCGGAAAACCGCGCCGCGTCCGCGTTGGGGCGCAATTATCCGGGCGGATTGCCGGCCTTTGTTAGCGCGATGAATGCCAAAGCCAAGATGTTGGGCATGAACGATACGCACTACGTCGACTCGACCGGCTTGTCCAGCCGTAACGTCGCCAGTGCACGCGATCTGGCGAAACTGGTCGTGGCAGCCCATGAGCGCCCGATACTTTGCCAGTATTCGACCGATCCGAAGTATGTGGTCGACACCGGCGGCCACGCAGTGCAATACGCGAATTCGAATCACCTGGTCGCCAATCCGACTTGGGAGATTGGTTTGCAAAAGACCGGTTATATTTCCGAAGCCGGACGTTGCCTGGTCATGCAGGCAAAGATCGAAGGGCGTCCGGTTGTGATGGTATTCCTCGATTCCAAGGGCAAACAATCGCGCCTGGCAGACGCAGGACGTATCCGCAAATGGCTGGAAGCAATCAAGCCGCAAAAATTGACGCAAGCCACGCAAAGCTGACTGTTTACAAGCAAGAAATACAAGCAATAAAAAAGGCGAACTTCGGTTCGCCTTTTTTATTGTCTGCCGTGCTACTGAACGCTCAGGTCGCCGAGGTTTGCGGCACATAGCCCAGCACTTCCGAAATCTGGTGCGCAGTACTGACCAGATCTTCCAGCCACTCATCTTGCAGGCGATCGGCCGGCGCGGATATCGACAGGCCGGCAATCAGCTTGCCGGAGTCGTCATGGATGCCCGCCGCCATGCAGCGCACGCCGAGTTCCAGCTCTTCATTGTCGCGCGCATAGCCGCGTGCTCGCACCAGGCTAAGATCCCGCTCCAGCTTGCCGAGATCGGTGATCGAATTCTTGTTGTGACCGGCCAGGCCGGTACGCGTCGCATACGCGCGTACGGCCTTGGGGTCGTCCACCGACAGAAACAGCTTGCCGGTCGATGTCAGATGCAAGGGGGCGCGGCCGCCGATCGCGCGCACCACTTGCATGCCGGAACGTTCTGAAAAGGAGCGGTCAATGTAGACGATCTCGTCGCCTTGACGCACCGACAGATTGATTGTTTGATGGGTCTTGCGGTGCAGTGCGCGCATGAAATCCAGCGCGGCTTCACGTACGTTCAGGCGGCTTTTGACGATATTGCCCAACTCCAGCAGGCGCATGCCCAAACGATAAGAACCCGCTTCCGCGCGGTCGACGAAGCGTTTGATGACCATGTCGTTCAAGATGCGATGCGCAGTCGACGGATGCAAACCGGTCACGGCCGACAATTCTTTCAGGCTGACCGGGTCCGGATAATGGGCGAGTGCGTCCAACAGCGATACCATGCGTTCGATGACTTGAATCGAGGTTTTTTCGGTTGTTATGGAAAGTTCAGGTTTCATATTGTGGTTGGTGCATTGCAATATCTCATTTATACCACAATGTGAAAAAATCAAAAAGATGCGCGAAAAGATTTGACGGAATTGCGCAAATGATTTCATCCATCCACATTCTGCGCCGTAATTCTGCGCCGGCGCGCCATAATGGGGCCTGCATAAACATATTGGAGACACCATGCGCGTCGGACTGTTCGTCACTTGCCTGATCGATATGATACGGCCGGAAATTGGTTTTTCCGCTCTGAAATTGCTCGAGGCGGCCGGCTACGAAGTCATGGTGCCCGCGTCCCAGACCTGTTGCGGACAACCCGCGTACAGTGCCGGCAACCGCAAGGCGGCGCGCGATCTGGCGGAAAAATTCGTCAACGAGTTTGAATATTTCGACTATGTCGTGATCCCGTCCGGCTCCTGCGGCGGCACTATCAAGACGCATTACTGCGACCTGTTTGCCGACGATCCGGACTTGCGGGCACGCATGGAACGCTTGGCATCGCGCGTGTATGAACTGACCGACTTCTTGCACAACGTTGCGAAAATCGACAAGCTGCCGGCGCGCGAACCGGGCGCGTTCAGCGGCAGCATCACGTACCACGATTCATGCAGCGGCTTGCGCGAACTGGGCGTGCAGGCGCAACCGCGCGCATTGCTGGAAAAGGTCGTGGACGTGCAATTGACCGAGATGAAAGACAGCCGTGTCTGTTGCGGTTTCGGTGGTTCGTTCTCGCTCAAGTATGGCGATATCTCCAGCGCCATTGTCGATGAAAAATGCGCGAACATTCACGGCAGCGGCGCCGACGCGGTGGTGCTCGGTGACTTGGGCTGCATGCTCAATATCGAAGGACGCCTGCGTCGTACCGGCGACGATAAAACACGCGTGTTGCATGTGGCGCAGGTTCTGGCAGGAGACGCATGATGCAAGTTCAATCGATGCACTTCAAGCAACGCGCCGGACAAAAGCTCGCCGACCAGCGCCTGCAGCAGAACCTGAAAAAGCTGTCGACCAAGTTCGTCAGCGGTCGCGCGTCCGCGATTCTGGAACTGGATGATTTCGAGGGCACTCGCAACGCGGCGAAAGAACGTCGCATGCGCGCGATCGACAATCTGGACGTGTGGCTCGACACTTTCGAGAAGGAAGCCACGCGGCGCGGCGCGACCGTGTTGTATGCGGAAAGCGCGGAAGACGCGTCGCGCCTGGTGGTCGAGATTGCGAAAAAGCACGACGTCAAGAAAGCCATCAAATCGAAATCGATGGTATCGGAAGAAATGGCGCTGAACCAGGCGCTGGAAGCAGCAGGCATTCAAGCGGTCGAAACCGATCTCGGCGAATACATCCTGCAGATCAACGGCAATGAAGCGCCGTCGCATATCATCGCGCCCGTGGTGCACAAGGACAAGGAAGAAATTGCCGACTTGTTTGCCCGCGTGCACAAGCGGCCGCGCCTGACCGACATCCCGGCGATGACGCGTGAAGCGCGCGAAATGCTGCGTCCGCAATTTCTGTCGGCCGACATGGGCATCACCGGCGGCAATTTCGTGATTGCCGAAACCGGATCGGTGGCGCTCGTCACCAACGAAGGCAACGAAGGCATGTGCACGATCCTGCCGCCGAAAGTGCATGTAGTCGTGACCGGAATCGAAAAAGTATTGCCGACGCTGGAAGATCTCGCGACGGTGATGCGCCTGCTGCCGCGCTCGGCCACCGGGCAATCGATCTCGAATTATTTTTCACTGCTGACCGGACCGCGTGCAGCAGACGAGCAGGATGGTCCGGAGCACATGTATTTCGTGCTGGTCGACGGTGGCCGCAGCGGTCTGGTCGGCACTGAATTCCAGGAAATGCTGCGCTGTATCCGCTGCGGTGCATGCATGAACCATTGCCCGGTGTATCAGAAAATCGGCGGCCACAGCTACGGCTGGGTGTATCCGGGCCCGATGGGCAGCGTATTGACGCCGTCGTATGCCGGCATTGAAAACGCGCTCGATCTGCCGCAGGCATCGACCTTGTGCGGCGAGTGCCACGTGGTGTGCCCCGTTAAAATCCCGCTGCCGGACTTGCTGCGCAAATTGCGCGAGAAACAGTACGAAGGGCAAATGCGCCCGGCGGCCGAATATGTCGGGTTTGCGGTATGGGCCTATTTTGCGAAGCGGCCGACGCTGTACAGGCTGGCGATCCGGATCGGTGTGCACATCATGAAATGGATGGGCGGCAGCAAGAAATCGATTTCGAGGCTTCCGTTTGTCGGCGGATGGACTGATAATCGCGAAATGCCGGCGCCTTCCGGCAAAACCTTCCATGAACTTTACAAGCAGCGAAGATAAATTCCAGCATGATGGATGACGAGCAACCGGTCAGTGAGTTCAAAAGCAAAAGCGGCGTAAAAAGGATCTTCGCCGCTTTTTTCTATTCCATCGATGGCCTCAAAGCGGCGTGGAAGAATGAGCATGCGTTCCGTCAAGAGGTGGTGCTGGCCGTTCCGGCCGTCATCGTCGCGTTGCTGTTGCCGGTGTCCGCACTGGAAAAACTCATGCTGATCAGCGTCGTTGTCATGGTGCTGATCGTCGAGCTCGTCAATTCCGCGATCGAAGCGATTGTCGATCGCGTGTCGCTGGAGCGTCATCCCTTATCGAAAAACGCCAAGGATTTCGGCAGCGCGGCAGTGCTGCTGACCTTGTTGCTGGCGATCGCCACCTGGGGCGTGATCGTGTTGCCGCTCTTCCTGCGTTGAGCACAGACAAACTCCTCCCAAGGCGTCAGCTAACCATGAGATTCCTCGTGATCTGCTCGTCGCCGGGAAAATATCGGAACCAACTTGGGGGAAGGTGGCTGCGCGTATGGAGTAGGCCCTGGAAGCCGTTACCCAATTAGAACGTATTAACACGGATGCCACCTACTTCAACATGCATCTGCTTCATTCTGCCGTCGTTACTGCGTCTGCCGCAACTGCTGCAACTGCTGCAATTGCAGTTGCAATAATGCCGACTGTTGCTGCACTTGTTGTAATTGCTGCAGCTGTTGGTCCGACGGTAATTGATGCAGGATTTGCCCGCGAATTTCACCGTTGGGAAAGGTCGGACTGTGAACGTTGAAGTAATAATTGCCGGCCTTGAGCGTTGCCAGTTGCGCATTGCTCAGCGTACCGTTTACGCGCCAGATGACGGTTCCAGACTCTTTCGTTAGCGGAAAAACGATTGGGCCGCTTATGCCGGGCGCGCCTTCATGAATATGGGCGTCCGTCTCGGCAATGCCGGACGTGATCACACTTGCCGTAAACGTGTTGTCGGAAGGATGCACAATGACGATGCCGGTGCCGGCTCCCGGGCTCGAATTGGGCGGGGTTTCTTGTGTACCGTCAAGTGTGGCGGAAAATGCGAGAAATACTTGCGTGTCATTGTTGCCGCCGCAAGAGGCAAGCAAGGCCACGGCGAATATCGTCGACAGCCACTTCACTATCATCGATTTGGCGCTGAGGGATTTCATGCAATAAGCTCCTGATCAGGTTGAAACAAAACTTCTCCCTGAAATGCCGGACTCGCCGCGAGAAGATAACTCCACGCACTTAACAATCGGCCGCCAGCCTTGTTATTGCCGTTGTTGTCGGTTGTCATATTCCGGGGATTATTAAATGCAGTCTTCGTGCCTGATTCAGAGAGGTTGCCAATCAAGCTTGTCGCCATTGTCTGCGCCTTCGTGCGAAGGAAAATAGAAAGCCAATGTAGAAAGCCAATGCGTAATAAATACGCAGGGATGTAAAAGTTGCATTTGTGGAGAACGTACCCTGAGCGTTCGTATGCCTGCGTGACAAACAACGAGGCATTGACCGACCCCAGATACTTCTTGAAATAAAGCAAGCGCGATCTTTTCGCTCCAGGTCTTTTCGCACAATGAATCCATATGCGCAAACCGAATAAAGAATGACAAAAGTATTCGTTCTTTTTTCGTCGGCATCTATTTACTCTGTCAGCTTCAGAAATCAAAACAGCTATTCAGGGGAATCCAGATGTTGCTCAAGAAATTGATTCAGGCGGCAGTCGCCGCAGCGCTTGTTGCGCAGTCCGCAGTTGCCGCAGATATTTCATTGTTGAACGTGTCGTACGATCCTACCCGCGAGTTGTATCAGGATATCAATCAGGCATTCGCCAGGCAATGGAAGCAAAAGGCCGGCGACAACGTGAAGATCAAGCAATCGCACGGCGGCTCGGGCAAACAGGCGCGCACCGTGATTGACGGCTTGGACGCGGATGTCGTGACCTTGGGACTGGCGTACGACATCGATGAGATTGCCGCGCGCGGTTTGATTGCCAAGGACTGGCAAAAGCGCTTGCCGAACAACAGCACGCCGTATTCCTCCACCATCGTTTTTCTGGTGCGCAAAGGTAATCCGAAAGGCATCAAGGATTGGAGCGATCTGGTCAAGCCGGGTACCGCGGTCATCACGCCGAATCCGAAGACCTCGGGCGGCGCGCGCTGGAATTATCTGGCTGCATGGGGGTATGTATTGAAGCAGTCGGGCGGCAATGACGTCAAGGCAAAAGAATTCGTCAGCAAGCTCTATAAAAACGTGCCGGTACTCGATTCAGGCGCACGCGGAGCGACCACTACTTTCGTGGAGCGCGGGATTGGCGACGTGTTGATTACCTGGGAAAACGAAGCGCTGCTGGCGATCAAGGAACTGGGGCCGGACAAGGTGGAAGTGGTCGCGCCGTCATTGAGCATCCTGACGGAGCCGCCGGTCGCGGCAGTGGACAAGGTGGCGGACAAACACGGTACGCGCAAGGCGGCTGATGCTTATTTGCAATATCTGTATACTGATGAAGGCCAGGAAATCATTGCCAAACATTATTATCGTCCAACGGTGGAAAAGGCGGCAAAAAAATATGCGGCGCAGTTTCCAAAGGTGAAGCTGTTCACTATCGATGAGTTGTTTGGCGGTTGGACGAAGATGCAAAAAACGCACTTTGCGGATGGCGGCACCTTCGATCAGATTTATCAACCAGGCAAGAAATAATTAAATTCAATTCGATAAAGTACCGGAGAAAAAATGAACATCCTTTTATTGTCGGGTAGTCCTTTGGCTTCATCCCGCGCAACCCGTCTGCTGCATCATGCGGGTGAAAAGCTGGCGCTGCTGGGTCATCGTTACACCAAGCTGCATGTACGCGACCTGCCGGCACAAGCATTACTCCATGCGGAGGTCGGCAATGCGGATTTGCAGGCGGCGAACGCGCTGGTCGCGCAGGCGCAAGCAATCGTTATTTCGACGCCGGTATGCAAGGCGGCGTACAGCGGCATTCTGAAAGCGTATCTTGATTTGTTGCCGCGGGATGGCTTGGCCGGGAAATTGGTCTTGCCGCTCGCGACCGGTAGCGGCCCGTCGGATATGCTGGCGTTGGACTACGCGTTGCGTCCGGTTCTGTCTGTATTGTCGGCCAAGTACATATTGCCGAGCATTTATGCGACCGATGCACAGATCAACTGGTCGTCCGACCAAGGCTTGCTGCTTGATGCACGCATAGCGCAACGCCTCAGCAATGGCGTCGAGCATCTGTCGGCGAGCTTGTTGGCCTTGCAAGAGGCGGCTGTGCCTGCGGCGGGATTCGATTCTGTTCCATTTTCCCAAGTGCGGTGTAGCGTGTAAGCGCTGCTCTTGCGTTACCTCCCGCTTTACAGTCATCGGAAATTCGCTCTGATTCATTGTTCAATACAGGAAAAGTCATGAGCATGTCAGCGGTCAATGTGCGTAACCAATTCCACGGTAAAGTAAAGGCGATCATTGAGGCGCTGTCGTGTCCGAAGTCGATGTCGAAACGGCTGCCGGCATCGTGACGTCGGTGATGACCACGCGCTCGGTCAAGGACCCGGGTCGCCGCCTTGGTGAAGGCAACCGAGGTATCGAGCGCCAAACTTTAAGTAAGTGTAAGGATGTTCGTCATGTCTTTCCCCGCTCTGCAACAATACTTTGAACGTTTGTATAAAACGCCGCACGCTGGAACACGCATCTGGCTGGATGCGGCGGGACGTGCACAAGGGCGCTATTTCAATTCCACGCTGACCAGTGCATTTCAACCGATTCGCGCATGGGATTCCGGTCATGTCGTCGGTTATGAAGGCTTCGCCCGCAGTTACTCCGAGACAGACGCTGGTTTGTGTCTGTGGAAGTTGCTGGACCATGCGGCCACTGACGCAGAGTCGGTCGAGCTGGATCGGCTATGCCGCATGCTGCATGCGATCAATTTCTATCGCCAGCCGCACGCCGGCGATGCGGACTTGTATCTGAGTGTCCATGCACGGTTGCTGGCGTCGGTAGAGGGTAATCACGGCATCGCGTTTCGGCGGGTACTCGATACACTCGGGCTGCCGCGTGACAAAATCGTGTTGCAATTGCCGCAGGTGACGGAGAACCAAGAGTGGCTATTGAATTATGTGTCGGATAATTATCGCCGCAACGGCTTTCGTGTCGCCGTCAATGCGGCCGATGCAGAGCAGGCGCTCGGATTGCTCGATCGTGTACGGCCCGACATCATCAAAGTCGATGCCCGGGAGATTCCGGATGTGCGTGCCGTAACGCGATTGCTGCTCGCTGCGGCCAAACCTGGCGTGCGCGTGATATTCAAGCGCGTGGAAAACGGCAGTACGTTTGATACTCTGAAACAGGCAGGAGAAGTCACCGCGCAGGCAATTCATGCGCAGGGGTTTCTGTGGGACCTACCGCAGGTATCGGTGCTTGCGACCAAATCGCCAGCCACACCGCTCAAACGCCTGTGTGATGTCGTGTCCGAACTCGGTGCTGTCTGACATGGCAATACATGCATTGTCGGATTTCCGGGTGCTGATAGTGCCGGGCTTGCATGGCAGCGGTCCGCAGCATTGGCAAACCCGCTGGCAGCGGATCTATCCGTCGTTCGAACGGGTGGAACAAGTGCAATGGGATATTCCTGATATTGATGTCTGGTCCGAGCGCTTGGATCAAGTGCTGTGCCACTCATCACAACCCACTCTGATTGTCGCGCATAGCTTTGGATGTCTTGCGACGGTACATCGCATCAGTCGGGGCGCGGACAATCTCATTGGTGCATTGCTGGTGGCGCCCGCCGATCCCGACAAGTTCGGCGTGGCGGACCACGTGCTGGATATCGCGTTGCCTTGCCCATCGATCCTGATCGGCAGCGCCAATGATCCATGGATGGACAGCCGGCGCGCTGCCTATTGGGCGGATTTGTGGCAATGCGAATTCCTCAATGCCGGCACATTGGGGCATATCAATGCGGAATCCGGGCTCGGTGACTGGGCATACGGTCTTTCCCAACTTCAACGTCTGGTGTTGTCCGTCGAAATCACTCACTTATCCGCCAAATAACCCACTGGCGTCGTCGCTCTCGCATTGATTTTGAAAATCGCTAGATATGGCCGCTATAGGCCTATTTTTCGCGCATTTTGGATGTTGATCGTCGTTATTCAAGATATCCATATGCAGAAAAATTCTATCGACATGCAAAAAAATTCGTTCTCTTTATAACAGCCGAATGTAACTATTGCGTCTTATTAGTTGAATTCGTAATAAAGAGGGCGTTTATGCAGGCTGCTGTAACGGAAACCAATCGCCACAAGGTCGCGTTTCGGGCCATGCCTGGCTTTAACCTGTCCCTTGGCTTTACCGTGTTCTACCTCGGATTGATCGTCCTGATCCCGCTGTCGGCGGTATTCCTGAAAACCTTCACGATGACGTGGGAGGCGTTCTGGGCCGCGGTGACGTCGGAGCGCGTGGTGGCGTCGTATAAATTGAGCTTCGGCGCATCGCTGCTGGGGGCCTCGATCAACGTTGTCTTTGGCGGCATCGTCGCGTGGGTGTTGGTGCGTTACCGTTTCCCGGGCAAGAAGCTGATCGATGCGCTGGTCGATTTGCCGTTCGCGCTGCCGACCGCGGTGGCCGGCATTGCATTGACAGCGCTGTATTCGTCCAACGGCTGGCTGGGACGCTATCTCGAACCGCTCGGCATCAAGGTGGCGTTCACGCCCCTAGGCGTCATCGTTGCGCTGACCTTTATCGGTTTGCCGTTTGTGGTGCGCACCGTGCAACCGGTGCTGGAAGACGCCGAACGCGAACTCGAAGAAGCGGCTGCCAGCCTCGGCGCGACGCGTCTGCAGACATTCTGGCGCGTGGTGCTGCCGACGATCTTGCCGGCGCTGTTGACCGGTTTCGCATTGGCGTTTGCGCGCGCCACCGGCGAATACGGCTCGGTGATTTTCATCGCGGGCAACATGCCGATGGTGTCCGAGATCACGCCGCTCTTCATTGTCACCAAGCTCGAACAATACGACTATGCCGGCGCGACTGCGATTGCAGTGGTCATGCTGCTGGCGTCATTTGCATTGCTGCTGACGATTAACCTATTGCAAGCCTGGACTCGCAACCGCGGCCGGGCAAAGAAAGTCTGACATGGCTGCTACCGCAACTTTGCCCATCGCAGCGCAAGCGCGCAGCGAGCCGATCCATGATGTGTCCGCCTCCACGCTGGAGCCGGTGTGGGTGCGCGTTCTATTGATCAGTATCGCGCTGCTGTTTTTGACCTTGTTTCTGTTCGTGCCCTTGCTCGCGGTGTTTGCCGAAGCGTTGAAGAAGGGCTGGAGCACCTATATCGCCGCGATCGCCGAGCCGGATGCATGGTCGGCGATCAAGCTGACCTTGCTGACTGCGGTCATTGCAGTGCCCTTGAACCTGGTGTTTGGCGTGGCGGCGGCGTGGTCGATTGCGAAATTCGAATTTCGCGGCAAGAGCATTTTGCTGACGCTGATCGACTTGCCGTTTTCGGTGTCGCCGGTGATTTCAGGCTTGATCTATGTGTTGATCTTCGGCGCACAAGGCTGGATCGGACCGTGGCTGCGCGACCATGACATCAAGATTCTGTTCGCGGTGCCCGGCATCGTGCTGGCAACGATTTTCGTCACGTTTCCATTCGTTGCACGGGAGTTGATTCCATTGATGCAATCGCAGGGCAATGAAGAGGAAGAAGCGGCGCTGGTGCTGGGCGCGTCGGGATGGCGGACGTTCTGGCACGTGACGCTGCCCAATATCAAATGGGGCTTGCTGTACGGCGTGATCCTGTGCAATGCGCGCGCAATGGGGGAATTCGGCGCGGTATCGGTCGTGTCCGGCCATATCCGCGGCGAGACCAACACGATCCCGCTGCAGGTGGAAATTCTCTACAACGAATACAACTTTGCGGCGGCATTTGCGGTCGCGTCGCTGTTGGCCTTGCTGGCACTGGTGACGCTGGCGCTGAAATCATTCATCGAATGGCGTCTGCACGAAACAACGCCGCAACAGAATCGGGAGCATTAAGCATGGGTATCGAAGTCAAGAACATCAACAAGCGTTTCGGTGATTTCGCCGCGCTCGATAATGTGTCGCTCAATTTTCCGGCCGGCGAATTGACCGCGCTGCTCGGACCGTCCGGCTGCGGCAAGACGACGCTGTTGCGCGTGATCGCGGGACTGGAACAGCCGGACGCGGGGCAAGTGCTGCTGGATGGGGCAGATGCATCGTCGCGCCATGTACGCGAGCGCCAAGTCGGCTTCGTGTTTCAGCACTATGCATTATTTAAACACATGAGCGTTTTCGAAAACATCGCATTCGGCTTGCGTGTGAAGCCGCGCAATGTGCGTTTATCCGAAGCGAAAATTCGCGAGAAGGTGGCCCAATTGCTGGAACTGGTGCAGCTCGACTGGCTGGCCGACCGCTATCCGCCGCAATTGTCCGGCGGTCAGCGCCAGCGCATCGCATTGGCGCGCGCACTGGCGGTCGAGCCGCGCGTACTGCTGCTGGACGAGCCGTTCGGCGCGCTGGATGCAAAGGTAAGAAAGGAATTGCGCCGCTGGTTGCGCCGCTTGCATGATGAGCTGCACGTCACCAGTATTTTTGTCACGCACGATCAGGAAGAGGCATTGGAAGTCGCCGACCAGGTAGTGCTGATGAACAAGGGCAAGGTCGAG
>CAMLDH010000008.1 GCA_946478765.1 uncultured Oxalobacteraceae bacterium
CTGAATCATGATGATATTGAGACGTAAAGATATAAAACGTCGATTGTAGCGGATCACCCGGATCCGTGGGGCAGTCTTGGCCGGAAAGCAGGGTCAAAAGAGGCGGAGAGATACTGCTGCAGCATTGGCCGCCGGTTTCAGCGCGCAAATCCGCTGCACCATCGCGGGCTTGGGTTCGTCAACCTGACCGTCTTCGAATGCAATGACACGCAGGGGATTTGAAGCTTCGGTGCGGACTACTTCCAGCAATTCGCTCGGCGCAAGCAGAAAATCCGGATTGGATGGCTTGCCAAATTGCTCATTCCCGTGCGCGAACGTTTCGCAGATCAGGATGCCGCCAGGGGCAAGACTGGCAAGCAGATGCGAAAACAACGGACGGTGCAGATAATTGGTTACCACGATGCCGGTGTAACGAGGGGCAGCGAATAGCCGAACGGCCGTCTGCTCCAGACCGTTTTCGAGATCGCATTGCCAGGTAGCGATGCCCGCACCTGCCGTCCGCGCCAGCGCGTCGGCATCGCGATCAACGGCCAATACCTGATGGCCCAGCGCTGCCAGCAAGCGCGAATGCCGGCCGTTGCCGCAGGCCAGATCCAGCACCTCGCCGCGTGGGATCAGCGGCGCAAAGCGTTCAACCCAGACGGAGGGCCGGTCAAGAGCAGCATGAAGATGCATGGAAGAGCCGGCCTCAGCCACTTGAATCAGCTGTAACTCAAGCCCATCGCTTCGCGCACATCCCGCATCGTTTCTTGCGCCAGCTTGCGTGCCTTGTCGCAGCCGTCTGCCACAATCGCGCGCACCAGCGATGGATCGTCCAGGTACTGCTGCGCCCGCTCGCGCATCGGCTCCTGCTCTTTCAGAATCGCATCGATCACCGGCTGCTTGCATTCGAGACAACCGATGCCGGCGGACTTGCACCCTTTCACGACCCATTCCTTGGTGCTGGCATCGGAATACACCTGATGAAGTTGCCATACCGGGCATTTCTCCGGATCGCCCGGATCGGTTCGACGCACGCGTGCCGGATCGGTGGGCATGGTCCGCACCTTCTTCGTCAGCGATTCCTTGTCCTCGCGCAGGGCAATCGCATTGCCGTAACTTTTGGACATTTTCTGGCCATCGAGGCCGGGCAAACGGGAGGCTTCTGTCAGCAGCGCCTGCGGCTCGACCAAGATCAATTTGCGGCTGCCTTCCAGATAGCCGAACAGTCGCTCGCGATCGATCATGCTCAAATTCTGCGCATCGTCGAGCATCGCCTTGGCCTGCTCCAGCGCATCTTCCTTGCCTTGCTCCTGATAAGCAGTACGCAATTCGTTGTAAATCTTGGCGCGCTTTCCGCCCAGCTTTTTCACCGCATCGCGCGCTTTTTCCTCGAAGCCTTTTTCCTTGCCGTAGATATGATTAAAGCGGCGCGCGATTTCGCGCATCATTTCCACATGCGGCACCTGGTCGTCGCCCACCGGCACCTGGGTGGCGCGATAGATCAGCACGTCGGCCGCCTGCAACAACGGATATCCGAGGAAACCATAGGTCGCCAGATCGCGATCGGACAATTTCTCCTGCTGATCCTTGTAAGTCGGCACCCGCTCCAGCCAGCCGAGCGGCGTCGCCATCGACAGTAACAGGTGCAATTCGGCATGTTCCGGCACCTTGGACTGGATGAACAAGGTCGCTTGCGACGGATCCACGCCGGCGGCCAGCCAGTCGACCAACATATCCCAAGTGCTGGTTTCGATAATGCTCGGATCATCGTAGTGGGTCGTCAGCGCGTGCCAATCCGCGACAAAGAACAGACATGGCAACTCGGATTGCAGCTTGACCCAGTTTTTAAGGGCACCGTGGTAATGGCCCAGGTGCATTGCACCTGTGGGACGCATGCCGGAGACAACGCGATCGGGATACATAGTCGTTTAATTCAGAAAAATGGTCAGAGGGGAAACAAGCAGTTGCAACGCAGCGCCGGCAACCAGCATCACTGGTGTCATCCAGAAATACAGCACTTTAAGGATTACCAACATCATCACGATGAAAAAGCCATAGGGCTCTATTTGCGCAAACTTGTAGGCATATTTATGCGGCAGCATGCTGGTCAGGATACGTCCGCCATCGAGCGGCGGCACCGGAAATAAATTGAAGGCAAACATCACCAGATTGGTCAGCACGCCAGCCCGGGCCATCTGAGAAAAAAATGCTTCGTCAATTTGCATCGCAGTCAGTGCGACCGAGAATACCAGCCACATCAATGCCATCACGAAATTCGCGCCGGGACCAGCGAGCGCAACCCATGCCATGTCCCGCTTTGGTTTGCGCAATTTACCGAAATCGATCGGAACCGGCTTGGCATAGCCGAACAGAAATGCACCACCCGTAGCGACATACAACAGAACTGGAATCAAGATCGTGCCGAACGGATCGATATGTTTCACTGGATTCAATGTCATGCGCCCTTGTGCATAGGCAGTCGTATCGCCAAAGTACTTGGCGGCAAAGGCGTGAGCAGCTTCGTGAAGCGTAATCGCGAACAGTACCGGCAATGCGTACACCGCAATCGTTTGGATGAGATCGTTCATTGACTGGATTTTATCAGAGGGGGCACTGCTGTCTGCGGATTGCAGGTGTAATCGACTGGAATCGATGCGAAAAACGGTTGAAATCAGAATTTGGCAATTCAAGATTTTCAGGGAGTATATGCATAAAAAGCTTGATTACGAAGAAAAACAGAAACGTTAAAAAATACACCATCAGCCGGGATGGAGAAACACTGTCACAACCCGAACAAGCCTGCGTCGCCCCTTCCCTGGCGCAGCAACACCGGTTCGTCACTGGTCAAATCGATCACTGTGGTCGGCTCCAGACTGCAGGCGCCGCCGTCGATCACCAATTCGATTTGCCGTTCAAGGCCATCCCGTATTTCTTCGGGATCGGTCAATGGCAGATCGGCTTGCGGCAAGATCAAGGTGGCACCCAGTAATGGCTGCCCCAACTCCTCCAGCAAAGCATGGGCGATCCGGTTTTCCGGCACCCGCAGGCCAATGGTTTTGCGTGATGGATGGCTTAGTCGGCGCGGCACTTCCTTGGTCGCCTCCAGAATGAAGGTGTACGGCCCCGGTGTCGCGGCTTTCAACAGCCGGTACTGGCGGTTGTCAACGCGCGCATACAGCGCAATTTCACTCAAGTCGCGGCACAGCAGCGTCAAGTGATGCTTGTCGTCGACCGCCCGGATGCGCCGCAGCCGTTCAACCGCCGCCTTGTCATCCAGATGGCACACCAAGGCATAGCAAGAATCGGTCGGCAATGCAACGATGCCACCCGTATCGATGATTTGTACCGCCTGCTTGATCAGACGCAGCTGCGGATTATCAGGGTGGATATGAAAAAATTGGCTCATAAAAAGGAACGGCGGTAGCCATGCTACCGCCGTTACAGGTTGTTATCGTTTTATTTGATACCGCTAAGCGCCGCGATACGCTGTTCAATCGGCGGATGACTGGCAAACAGCGCCATGAAGCCAGCCGGTGCAGTAATGCCAGCGACAGCAATGGATTGCGGCAAATCCCCTGCCTGAAGGCCGCCCAAGCGGGCCAATGCATGCACCATCGGTTGCGGGGTTCCGAGCAGTTTGGCGGAACCGGCATCCGCACGGAATTCGCGATAACGCGAAAACCACGCGACGATCATCGAGGCAGCAATCCCGAACACGATTTGACACACCAGCACGGTCACGGTGTAACCGATACCAGGCCCCTCGTTGTTGCGCGACAGTGCGCGATCGACCATGTAACCGACGACCCGCGACAGGAACACCACGAAGGTGTTGACCACGCCCTGAATCAGGGTCAGCGTCACCATGTCGCCGTTGGCGACGTGTGAAATTTCATGGCCGAGAACGGCTTCGACCTCTTCCTTGTTCATTGTTTCAAGCAAACCGGTCGACACCGCCACCAGTGCGGAATTCTTGAACGCGCCGGTGGCGAACGCATTGGCTTCGCCATCGTAGACTGCGACTTCCGGCATCGCAATGCCGGCACGATCGGCAAGGCGCCGCACCGTATCGACCAGCCACAATTCGGTCGATGAAGACGGCGCATCGATGACGCGTGCACCAGTCGACCATTTTGCCATCGGCTTGCTGATCAACAGGGAAAAAATGGAACCGGTGAAACCGACGACCAGCGAAAACACCATCAGCATTGGCAGATTTAACCCGCTGCCGGTAAGAAAACGATTCACGCCCAACAGCGACAGCACAATACTCATCACCGCAATCACGGCGATATTGGTCGCAAGGAACAGGAAAATCCGTTTCATTCAACAACCTCCCAAGGTTTTAATGCCATATCGTAAATAGGGCTTTTTATCGAAATTTCAATAGACGGCGTAACGATCCGCGTCTTTGCCCCGCCCCCGATCACAGGTCCCAATCGTGCCAGACCGGCACCACGCTGTCAGGCAAAGGCGGCAATGCACCCAACTCGATGCGGGATTCTCCGGGCCCATGAAAATCGGAGCCGCGAGAGGCGAGGAATCCGTATTTTTTCGCGACTTTGGCGAAGTACGCATATTGATCGACGGTATGGCTGCCGGTCATCACTTCAATTGCGGTACCGCCCCATTGCTTGAATTCGTTGAAGAATGCATCGAATGCAAGATCACTGAAATGGTAGCGGCCGGGATGGGCGACGATGGCAGTGCCGCCGGCGCCGCGTATCCATGTCACAGCTTCTTGCAACGTGGCCCAGCGATGCGGTACATAACCAGGCTTGCCTTCGGTAAGATATTTGCGAAAGACTTCACCGATCTCGATGCAGATACCCAGTTCAAGGATGTAACGGGCAAAGTGGGTGCGCGAAATCAAATCCGGATTGCCGACATATTTCAATGCACCTTCAAATGCGCCGGGAATACCGACGGCAGCAAGCTGCGCGGCAATTTCATGCGCGCGCCGCTCGCGCCCGGAGCGTGTGGCCGCCAATCCCTTGATCAAGGCGTCATTGGTTTCGTCGATCTGCAAGCCTACGATATGCACCGTTTCGCCAGCCCAGGTGATCGAAATCTCGACCCCGGGCACATAGGTCAAGCCGCATTGCGCGGCGGCAGCGCGCGCCTCGGGAATGCCGTCAACCTCATCATGATCGGTCAAGGCCCACACATCGACGCCCTTGGCTTTGGCGCGTGCGGCAACAGCGGCTGGCGTCAAAATGCCGTCGGATACGTTGGAATGACAATGTAAATCTACGTTAAGCATGCGAGAATCAAAATTCATTGTTAATCAATATTGGAATAATTGTACGCTGCTTGGTTCGGCACTGCTGCGCACGCACAGTAGATTAGCGTCAGCTTCTACAGACATTGATACTCTGAACGGGGGCGCGTTGGCCTCGCAATATACCGACCCGGCAACAACGCTAGAAGCCCCGACACGCTGCATTGCATTGGCGCGCCAATCAGGAAATCCGCGCGGCCCTCGCCTACGCTTAATGGGCAATTCAACCGAGGAATTGCTCTACCAACTGCGCCAATACTTGCGGCTGATCATGATGCAACATATGTCCAGCATCGTTGATCATCGCGGTGGTGACATCCGCAATGAACCCGATGCGACGATCGACCTCGATGCGCGCCGTCTCTTTCGGCCCCATCCAGCGCCACACGTCGGTGTCGTCCGCTTCGACCCACAACACGGGCGCCGTAATGGCTTTCCAGCACGCCAACACTTCATCCACCTGATACAGCAGCGGGCTGGTGAGCTTGTGCGCCGGGTCACCCAGGATCTCCCACTGGCCCGCCTTATTGCGGGCCGACCAATGCGACGATAGAAATGCCGCGCGTTCATCGATCAGGCGCGGATTGGTCTTTTGCAGCCGTGCAGCGACCTCGGCTTGCGTCGCATAGGTGCGCAATGAAGGTGTCTCGCGCAATTCATTGAGCCATTTGGCGTAGCGGCCCGGTGCCTGCTCCGGCCACGAAGCGGGAAGACCAAAGCCCTCGAAATTAATCAGTTTCTTGACCCGATCGGGACGCACGCCGGCATAGATACAGACCACGTTGCCGCCCATGCTGTGACCGAGCAGATTGACCGGATCGGCGGGCGAAAAATGCTGCAGGATTGCATCGAGGTCGCCCACGTAATCCGGAAACCAGTAGCAATCACTAGCGGCACGGTCAGTCAATCCGAACCCGCGCCAATCCGGCGCGATCACGTGCCAGTCGCGTTTCAGGCAATCGACCATGAACTGAAAAGATGCCGACACATCCATCCAGCCATGTACCATGAATAACTTGGGCGCACCCTCGCTCCCCCAATGACGAATATGATACTGAAGACCACGGACCGTGATAAATTCTGAACGAGAAGGTTTCATGTATGTGCCCTGATGCGGTAATGGGATTGACTGTCAATGCGTATATGCATCCGTGGTCACCGCACCAGATACGCTGGCCCACAGACTTACTGGAAATACATAAATAGAACGGTCGTTCGATAATTATACCGGAGAGTGCATGACGCCCGCTATTGGCAACACCGACATCGACAACTACACAACGCTTTACCACCAGTACCGCTGGCATGTGCCGGCCATGTTCAATATTGCCAACGTCTGTTGTGCCCGCTGGGCCAGCGATAAGTCGCGCATCGCGATGCATTACGAAGACGAAGCCGGCCATACCTCCACCTTGACCTATACTGCGCTGCAGGCCCAGGCAAACCGCATGTCGAACGTACTGCGCAGCCATGGTGTGCGACGCGGTGAGCGCGTTGCGATCATCCTGCCGCAGCGGCCGGAGATGGCAATTGCACTGATGGCGTGCTTTCAAATCGGTGCAGTGGCGATGCCGATGTCGATTCTGTTCGGACCGGAGGCGCTCGAATACCGCCTGCAGAACAGCGAAGCAGTCGTGGCCATAGTCGACCAGGCCGGCATGGACAATCTCAATGCGGTCCGCATCCGCTGCCCATTGCTGGAGCATGTGATCGCGGTCGATTGCAATGGACTGGTTACCGTCGACTGGTACGCCGAAATCGCCAAGGCGAGCGGCAGTTTCCAGCCCGTCAAAACGCAGGCGACAGATCCGGCCATCCTGATCTATACCAGCGGCACGACCGGTGCGCCCAAGGGCGCATTGCTTCCCCACTCGGCGATCATTGGCAACCTAACCGGCTTTGTCGCATCGCAAAATTGGTTTCCCAAAGAAGGCGATGTGTTCTGGTCGCCGGCCGATTGGGCGTGGACCGGCGGCTTGATGGACGCGCTGCTGCCGACGCTTTATTTCGGCAAACCGATCGTCGGTTATCGCGGCCGGTTCTCGGCCGACACCGCGTTTTATCTCCTTGAAAAATACGATGTGACCAACACCTTCCTGTTTCCCACCGCGCTGAAGATGATGATGAAGGCAGTCCCGGCGCCACGTGAAAAATACCAGCTGAAACTGCGGGCGATCATGAGTGCCGGCGAAGCGGTGGGCGACGCCGTATTCAACTGGAGCCAGGCTGCGCTCGGCGTGACGATCAACGAAATGTTCGGCCAGACCGAGATGAACTACATCGTCGGCAACAGCGTGGAACAATGGCCAGCCAAGCCCGGCAGCATGGGCCGCCCCTACCCCGGCCATCAGGTCGCCGTCATCCCCCACCGGGGCCATGTCGTCAAACCGGGCGAGGTCGGTGAAGTCGCCCTCAACCGCAACGACATCCACGGCTTTCCCGATCCGATTTTTTTCCTCGAATACTGGAAAAATGCAGAGGCGACCCACAAGAAATACAGCGGCGACTGGTGCCGCACCGGCGACCTGGCGTTGATGGATGACGACGGTTATCTGTGGTATCAGGGGCGCGCGGATGACATGTTCAAAGCCGCCGGCTACCGCATCGGGCCATCCGAAATCGAAAACTGCCTGATCAAGCACCGCGCCGTTGTCAACGCCGCGGTGGTGCCGAAGCCGGATGCCGAGCGCGGCAATATCGTCAAGGCCTTCATCGTGCTAGCGGCCGGCATCAAGCGCAGCCGCGCCGCTGACGACAAACTCATCGCGGAACTGCAGACGCACGTACGCGGCCAACTGGCGCCGTATGAATATCCGAAGGAGGTCGAATTCGTCGATGAACTGCCGATGACCACCACAGGGAAGTTGCAGCGGCGCGTGCTGCGGCTGCTGGAAGAAGAGCGTGCCAGGGATCGACAATGACATCTTGTTCCATAGCCTTGTGCCCCTCAGCCAAAGAGCTTGGCCAGGTTGAATGAGGAACGCACCCCGAGTTGCTGCGAATTTTTCTCAAGCCAGGCTTCGGCCCGGCTTCTGATGCGCCCGAAGCGGCCCGCGGCACCCGTACACTGATACGAAACCGCTCTAATAATGCCTGACGCGTGAATCCAACATTTTTTCTCAGGCATCCAATGCCTGCCGGAAGTCATCGATTAAATCCTCTGTATCCTCGATACCGATCGACACGCGGATAAGAGACTCGGCAATTCCCATGCTGGCGCGCCGTTCTGCGCCCATTTCATAAAAAATCGTATGCGCAACCGGGATGACCAGCGTGCGGGTGTCACCCAGATTGCTGGCCGGGACACCCAGCTTCAGCCGATTCAGGTAATCGAAACAATCGATGCCGTCTTTCAGTTCAAAACTGAGCAGACTACCGTACGCGCGAAACAGCTCGGTCGCAATTGCATGCTGTGGATGCGATGGCAAGCCAGGGTAATGCACTGCCGCCACACGATCGTCGGCTTCCAGCATGCGCGCCACCGCCACCGCATTCGCGCATTCGCGCTCCAGGCGCAGCGCCATGGTTTCAGAGCCTACTGCAATATGATGCGCGGCCTCCGGCCCCAGCGATCCGCCGAAATCGCGCAATGCCTTGGCACGGATTTGCGCCATGCCCCACTGCACGGGCGCAAATCGTTTATAGGCGTCAAAAATATGGGGAAAGCACGTCCAATCGTAGAGACCGGTATCGGTCAGACTGCCGCCCAGCGCATGCCCATGGCCTCCGATCGATTTGGTCAATGCATTGACGATCAGGCTCGCACCCACTGCCTTCGGCCGGAACAGATAGGGCGATGTCATCGTATTGTCGACGATATAGAGGATCCCGCGCTCGCGGCACAACTGCCCGATGCGCTGCAGATCAGCGATTTGCGTGCGCGGATTGGCGATGGTTTCGACGAATACGATGCGTGTGGCAGGCGTCAACGCCGCTTCCACATTGGCTGCCGCAGTCGCATCGACGAGCGACACATCGATGCCCTGCCCATTCACGGTCTGCCACAAGCTGTTGGTGTTCCCAAACAGGAAAGCGGACGACACCACATGATCGCCTTCGCGCAACAGCGCCTGCACCACCGCAGCAATCGCCGCCATGCCGGTGGCAAAACAGATCGACGCAACACCGTCCTCCATCTTCGTGATCTTGTCCTCCAGCGCGGAAACCGTCGGATTTCCCTGCCGTCCATAGCGGTAACCCGGCTGCCTGCCCTGGAACACCGCAGCCAGTTCACGCGCATCCTTGTAGCCGAAGGTTACCGACGTATGGATCGGCTTGTGCAGCGATCCATGCTCGATCGATTTTTGGCGATCGCTATGCAGGATCGTCGTGGTGAAACCGTATTTCTTAGTGTCGTTCATAATAAAAAAAACGTTCAGCTTGCGCTAAAACGGGTCAATGAAAAATTCACACCCCTTTTAGCGGCATTTGTTTTAGGAACCAGACCTTATCCCATCTTTAAAAAAACCACCAACGCAAAATCCTGCATCAGGATTTCAAAAGCTGGTGCAGTCGATCCGTTTCAATGACATGCAATCCATTCTTGCTTTCAATCATCACCTGCACTACCGCACGCGCGGTATTTTCCAGCGACAGCGGTGTGTGTTTCAACCCCATCATCAATCCGCGCGTCGTGTCGACGATCATTGCCATGATACGTCGTGCAAAATTGCTCTGGCGTTGACGTATCTCATGATCGGAAGGCCTTACCAGGAGCAGCGATTCAAAACCGAGCTGATGCAAATCCGCCTCCATCAAATTCGCCAATTGTGCATAGACTGCGGCAGGTTGTGACAATACATTGATCGGCGTCACCAGCATGAAACGCGACACACCCAAGGATTTGGCGCGCTGTGCCACAGACAAGACTTGATCCGGCGTCAACGATGCAAAAATTTCGGTGCGTTTGCGTCCATGCGGCATTGCATGCGTACCCGCATCGGCCACCACCGCGATGACATGATCGATGCGGTGGCGCCATTGGTCGAAGCTCAGTGCAGTCAGTTTGGCTTCGGTCGAACGCATCTCGTCGGATGCCAGCACAAAGATGCGCTGATACTCCTGCGCTCCCAACACGCGTGTCAGAATGCGCTCGCCGAGCCGGCCGGCGGCACCGGCGAGCAGCACAGTTTTTTGATTATTTGGGCGTGGGGCTTGATAGCGCGCCCCAGCCAATGCATCCGCAACCGTGGGCGCGGGTTTCATCTCTTCAGCCTATTGGCAACGAACCTGTCGCGAGCGCTTACTCGACCTGCGCCAAATTCAGGTTCAACTGCGATCGCACTGCATCGTCGTTTTCGGGCTTGGGATTATTACGGACAAACTCGATCCGATCCAGATAGTCGCGCGAGATATCGCCGGTAACATAAACGCCGTCGAAGCAGGATGCCTCGAGCTTTTTCAGCAGCGGATTCACATCGGAAATCGATTGCTTGAGCGCATCGATATCTTGATACACCAATGCATCGGCAGTGATTTCGCGGCACACTTCTTCATCGGTACGCCCATGCGCAATCAACTCGTTACGGGT
The DNA here is from genome assembly GCA_946478765.1 of uncultured Oxalobacteraceae bacterium. Next base: position 10,794 of record CAMLDH010000008.1, read on the forward strand.
CGGCATGTCGATGCCGTACACATTCGGATATTTGACTGGTGGCGCAGCCGACGCGAAGATCACGCGCTTGGCGCCCGAGTCGCGCGCCATCTGCACGATTTCACGACTGGTGGTGCCGCGCACGATCGAGTCATCCACCAGCAACACGGTCTTGCCCTTGAATTCAGACCCGATTGCATTCAATTTTTGACGCACCGATTTCTTGCGGATCGCCTGGCCCGGCATCAGGAAGGTGCGGCCGATATAGCGGTTCTTGATGAAGCCTTCGCGATAATCGAGGTTGAGCTTCAACGCCAATTCCATCGCGGACGGACGCGATGAATCCGGAATCGGCATCACGACATCGATATCGCCGGCGGAAAATTCGCGCTTGATTTTGTCCGCCAGGTACTCGCCCATTTTCAAACGTGTCGCATAGACCGACGCGCCATCGATGATCGAATCCGGACGGGCCAGATAAACGAATTCGAATGCACAGGGATTGAGCGTCGGATTCTCTGCGCACTGCTGGTTGTACAGTTTGCCCTCGAGGTCGATGAAAATCGCCTCGCCCGGCATCACATCGCGCAAAAAGTGGAAGCCTAGGCCTTCGAGCGCAACCGATTCGCTGGCCACCACATATTCCTGCCCTTTGTCGGTGTCGTTAAAACCGATGCATAAAGGTCGAATACCGAATGGATCGCGGAACGCGAGCAAGCCATAGCCTGCGATTTGCGCCACAACGGCATACGAACCGCGAACCCGCTTGTGCAATGCCGCGACCGCCTTGAACAAGGCCGACGGGTCGAGCGAATAGCCGGTGGTGGATCCCTGGATCTCATGCGCCAGCACATTCAACAACACCTCCGAATCGGAATCGGTATTGATATGACGACGATCGTTCTTGAACATCTCGACCTTGAGCTGTTCCCAGTTGGTCAGGTTGCCGTTGTGCGCGAGTGCGATGCCGAACGGTGCATTCACGTAAAACGGTTGCGCTTCTTCCGCGCTGGCCGAACCGGCGGTTGGATAGCGGACTTGGCCGATGCCGGCATTGCCGGGCAGGGAACGCATATTGCGCGTGCGGAATACATCGCGCACAAGGCCGTTGGCCTTGTGCATGCAAAACGTATTGCCGGAATTGGTTGCAATACCCGCCGCATCCTGACCCCGGTGCTGCAGCAGCAGCAACGCGTCATAAATCAGCTGATTAACGGGACTATGAGAAACGACGCCGACTATGCCACACATGGGGGACTCCTCAACAAAACACTAAACGGTTGGGGACAGAGAGGGGGATACCTAGCCTAACTCGCCGCCCCTCTGTCCCGCAATTTCTATATGTTGGTGACAGAGTGCCGCTGCGCTTGACTCTGTCCCACAATAATTAAAACTTTACATGCCGTGCAAATTCACCGGGCAGAAACGGCTTGACGGTACGTGCTGCAGTTTCCGCCAGCGGGCTCAACAATGCGCCCTTCCAGAACGCCTGCTGCGGAATCGCCGTCATGCCGCATAACAGTACCGCAGCCAGCACGATCACCAAACCACGGCCCAGCCCAAACAAGCCACCCAAACCGCGATCCGCCACCGTCAATCCGCTCGCCTTGACGACCGCATCGATTGCCATCGTCAACAGCGCCATCAATAATCTTACGCCGATAAAGAGCGCAATGAATGCCACGATCAACCGGGTGGCGTTACCCGGTATCGCATCCGGCAATAAATTCGCCAGACTTTCGCCATAGGCGTTCGCGACCACAAACGACACGATCCAGCCAAGCAGCGACAATATTTCTTTCACCAGTCCGCGCAAGGTGCTGACGACAACCGAGCAAATCAGCACGAACAAGACCAGGTAATCAAAAATTGTCACGTTGGCGCGCCTGACTTCAATTGCCAAGCGGGATCAGAGTGCCGTTTAAACCCAATTTATTCAACTTGACGCGCATCTTGTCCGCCTCTTCCTTGCTCGAAAACGGGCCCACGCGGATGCGCGTACGATCGCCCGATTCGGTCGCGACTTTTTGCGTATACGACGGAATTCCCACGCTCTTCAGCATGGTCTGCAATTCATTTATTTTTTCCTTGGTCGCAAGCGCGGCTACCTGCACCACAAGCTTCCCGGCTTTTTTATCCGATGGCGCCTTGGTATCGGCTTTGCCTTCCAGGATTGCCTTGGCGCGCGCTGCATCTTCTGCCTTGTCAATCGATGGCATCGCTTTGGACTCGGTCTTGACTGCTTGTTCTGGCTTCGCCTCTGGTTTGCCATCGACCTTGACCATTGACTGCACATTCGCGGAGGGCTTGTCGCTACCGGCAGGTTTTGCCGTGTCGGATGATGTGCGATCATCCTTGGCTTTTTCATTCGTGGCGATGTGTGCAACGGCAGCACCGGACACCGCTGGCGGAGAGACTTCTACCACTTCCTCTCTCTGCTCGAGTGAGGCTGACGCCGACACTTTCGACTGCAAAGGCGCTGCAGATGGCTGGCTGCGTGGCGCGACAGGCTTGTCCTTGGATGGAATTTGAATCGCGATATCATCCGCCAATGGCTTCGGTTCGGAATCGAGAATCATCGGCAATCCGATAACGACTGCCAGCACCAGCGCCAATGCACCGACCAGACGGCGGCGTGCGCGTTTCTTTTCGGGCAATACGGGATCGACCGGCGCGGCGGATTGATTGCCCTGCTTGCGCTTGCCGCGACCGCGTACGGCCTTTGACTCTTCCTCGGCGTGCGAATAAAATTCACTGTCACCGGAAGCAGATTCTTCTTGCTTGTTTTTACGAAGGAACGAGAACAAGCCCATGCGATAAATGATGAAATTCGTCAGTGAGTTCCGGCGTTCCGAGTAGCCATCACACCTGCAACGGTCAGGAACGATCCGAAAACCGCAATTCTATCATTCTCGGTCGCTCGGCTCATGGCATTTGCGAAAGCGTCCGCCGGCGAACAGAAGGTTTGGATAGTCGATTCCGCTCCCGCTTCATCGTTCGGCGCCACGCCCGCATCCAGTAATGTTTGTTTGAGCTGTTCGGCGGAAGCCGCGCGTGGCAAAGGCAAATCGGTGAGGCACCAATGATCGACGCGATCCATTAACTGTTCGACAACACCACTAATGTCTTTATCATGCATGGCGCCGAACACCGCATAGGTGTAGCGATGAAATCCCATATTGTCGAGATTCTGCGCCAGCGTTGCCGCTGCGTGCGGATTGTGCGCGACATCCAGAATGACGGTCGGTCGGCCGGGAAGTACCTGGAAGCGTCCAGGCAGATCAACCATCGCCAGGCCATTGCGCACTTCCTGCGCACCCACCGGCAAGCGGTCGCGCAAATTTTCCAGTGCCGCCAATACTGCGGCGGCATTCAATAACTGGTTTGCACCGCGCAGACTCGGGTATCCGAGGGAATTGCGGCGCTGACTGCGGCCACCGTAGTTCCACTGTTGTTTATCACCGGAATAATTGAAATCACGGCTCAACAGCCACAAGTCGGCGCCGATCGCTTCCGCATGGGCAATCAAGGATGTCGGTGGTACCGGATCGCTGCAAATGGCTGTTTTGCCGGCGCGGAAAATGCCGGCTTTTTCAAAGCCGATTTCCTCGCGCGTATTGCCGAGGTATTCGGTGTGATCGATATCCACGCTAGTGACAATAGCAACATCGGCGTCGATCACGTTGACCGCATCCAACCGTCCGCCCAAGCCGACTTCAAGAATGACCGCATCCAGGTTGGCTTCGGCAAACAGTTGCAGGATCGCCAGCGTCGTGAATTCGAAATACGTCAGCGACACATCGCCGCGCGCTTCCTCGACTTGTGCAAAATTTGCCACCAGCGCGGCATCCGCAACCGGTTCGCCGCTGACACGCGCCCGCTCGTTGAAATGCATCAGATGCGGCGACGTATACAGCCCGACGCGATAACCGGCCTGCAACAAGATCGATTCCAGCATTGCACAGGTCGAACCCTTGCCATTGGTGCCGCCGACAATGATCACCGGACAATCGAAATGGATATCAAGGCGGTCCTTGACTTGCGACACGCGCTCCAGCCCCATATCAATGGCTTTCGGATGCAAGGCTTCAAGGGTGGAGAGCCAATCGGCTAAGGTGGTCGGTTGATTGTGCATTGCGTGAAAAAGAGCGGTTACAGGAAATATGTGGCGGCGATACTGAAATTAAAAAGCCCGGACCTGAATACCGTCCGGGCTTGTCACGGTGCTCGACAATTTACGCGAGAACTTCCGCCGCCTGATTTTGCAATAACGCCAGCAAACGTGCGATTTCCTCACGCATCTTGCGACGATCAACGATCATGTCGACCGCACCCTTTTGCATCAGGAATTCCGCACGCTGGAAGCCTTCCGGCAATTTTTCACGCACCGTATTTTCAATCACACGCGCCCCGGCAAAACCGATCAAGGCCTTGGGCTCTGCAATGACGACGTCCCCCATGAACGCGAACGACGCGGAGACGCCGCCTGTGGTGGGATCGGTCAGCACGGAAATGAATGGTAACTTTTTCTCCGATAACTTGGTCAGCATCGCAGTCGTTTTTGCCATTTGCATCAATGACAACAAGCCTTCCTGCATACGCGCACCGCCCGATGCCGCGATACAGATGAAGGGGACTTTTTGTTCGAGCGCGACTTGCGCGGCGCGTGCAAAACGCTCTCCGACCACCGAGCCCATGGTCCCGGCCATGAATTCAAACTCGAAGCAGGTCACGACCACCGGCAAGCTCATGATCGAGCCGCCCAATGCAACCAGCGCATCGGTTTCGCCGGTTGCTTCCATCGCCGCCTTCAGGCGGTCCGGATATTTCTTGCTGTCCTTGAATTTCAGCGTATCGACCGGCAAGGTTTCCTGTCCGATTTCGTAACGTCCGCCGGCGTCGAGCAAGGTATCCAGCCGATCACGGGCGCGAATGCGCATGTGATGATTGCACTTTGGACAGACATGGAGGTTGGATTCCAGATCAGTGCGGTACAAAACCGCTTCACACGATGGGCATTTGACCCATAAGCCTTCCGGGATCGATTTGCGGGACGAAGAATCGGAACGCTGGATGCGCGGGGGAAGTAGTTTTTCTAGCCAGCTCATTGGATCCTCTGTATTAATTTGTTGAGGACAGAGGGGCCGCCTAGACCGGACCGCGTAGGTGGGACGCCAGCCTACCGCGTCGATTAACTCTATCCTGCAACGCTTAAGATTTTTTACTTGCCGAATTGTACCGTTTGCCGTGAAATGCGCAAAAAAAACATCACAGAACGATTATCTTCTATCTTCCGGGATGTTCCGTTTACATTTCATCAATACACTAACAATTATTCATCCAGTGCCTTGCGAATTCCGGCAATAAACACCTGTACGGCATCCACTGCCCTGTCGCGCGGGGTAGTCTCCAGTTCCTGGATGATGCGACTCCCGATCACGACCGCATCCGACACCGATGCAATCGCCTTCGCCGTCGCAGCGTCGCGGATACCAAAACCGACGCCGACCGGCACATTCACGTGCTTTTTAATTTGCGGGATCTTCTTCGCCACAGCATCCAGGTCGAGATGACCGGAACCGGTCACCCCTTTCAGCGATACGTAATAAACATAGCCGCGCGCGATCTTGCCCACTTTTTCAATGCGCTCATCGGTCGACGTCGGCGCCAGCAGGAAAATCGGATCAAGGCCATTGGCGGTCATCGCAGCGGCAAATTCTTCGCACTCCTCGGGTGGATAATCCACCACCAATACGCCGTCGACACCGGCATCTTTCGCCGCCTGGATAAATGTGTTCATCCCCATGCGCTCGATGGGATTGGCGTATCCCATCAATACGACGGGCGTGGTTTGGTTCGATGTCCGAAATTCGCGCACGAACTGCAAAACATGGTGCATGCCGATGCCGTTCGCAAGCGCACGCTCGGACGCCCGTTGAATCACCGGGCCATCGGCCATCGGATCCGAAAATGGAACGCCCAGCTCGATGATGTCGGCACCGCCCGTAACCAGCGCGTGCATCAACGGCACGGTCAATTCGGGCGCCGGATCGCCTGCAGTGATGAAGGGGATGAGACCTTTTTTCTTTTGTGCCGCCAACGCGGACAGGGTAGATTGGATTCGGGACATGATGCGTTTTCGTATTTTGACGTCGTTTCAGCTATCGCGGCCACCCTGCAATGCCGGTCATCCGGCATTGCAGGGTGCAGACCTTCAATAAAACGAACATCGAGGTTATTGGGTTGGCTCCGGGCATGCGAGCCCAGTGGTTGATGCGTGGACCCGCGCCTAAAACTTCATGCCCATGCGTTCCGCAACCGTGTGCATGTCCTTGTCGCCACGCCCCGACAAGTTCACCAAAATCATTTTGTCTTTGGGTAGAGTCGCCGCGAATTTGGTTGCGTAGGCGATCGCATGGCTGGATTCAAGCGCCGGAATGATGCCTTCGATATGGCAACAATCATGGAATGCGGTGATCGCTTCGTCATCGGTAATCGACACATATTGCGCGCGGCCGGCATCCTTCAACCACGCATGCTCTGGGCCGACGCCGGGATAGTCGAGACCGGCGGAAACCGAATGCGTCTCGATGATCTGACCGTCCTCATTCTGCAGCAAGTAGGTGCGATTGCCGTGCAAGACGCCCGGCGACCCTGCAATCAGGGATGCGGAATGCTTGCCGGTCTCCAGACCCTCGCCTGCTGCCTCGACGCCGATCAACTGCACGTTCTTGTGGTCGATATACGGATAGAAAATTCCCATCGCATTCGAACCGCCGCCGATGCAGGCGACCACATAATCGGGCTGATGCCCCGTCATTTCCGGCATTTGCACCAGGCACTCCTCGCCGATCACCGACTGGAAATCGCGCACCATCATCGGATAAGGATGCGGACCGGCCACCGTGCCGATAATGTAGAAAGTGTTTTCAACGTTGGTGACCCAGTCGCGCATCGCTTCATTCAAGGCATCCTTCAAGGTCTTGGAACCGGATTCGACCGGCACTACCGTCGCGCCGAGCAGCTTCATGCGATACACGTTTTGAGCTTGGCGCTTCACATCTTCGCTGCCCATATACACCACGCATTCCAACCCGAAGCGCGCGCAGATGGTCGCGGTCGCAACGCCATGCTGACCGGCGCCGGTCTCGGCGATCACACGCGGTTTACCCATCCGTTTGGCCAGCAAGGCCTGACCGATTACATTATTGATCTTGTGGGCGCCGGTGTGGTTCAGGTCTTCGCGCTTGAAATAAATTTGCGCGCCGCCCATCTGCTCGGACCAGCGTTTGGCGTGATAAATCGGACTGGGGCGACCGACGAAATGCTTGAGTTCATAGTGGAATTCGGCGAGAAATTCCGGATCCTTGCTGTAGTGCGCATATGCGTCTTTCAGCTCTGCCAAGGCATGGGTCAGGGTCTCGGCTACGAAGGAGCCGCCATACTGGCCGAAGTGGCCTTTGGCATCCGGCAGGTTGTAGCGCGCGGCTTGATGCAGTGCCGCGGTGGTCATTGCCTGGCGCTCAGCATAGTTTTCGAGCGCGTTCAGTTCTTTCATGATGGTTCTCTTTGCTGTGTGATGTATCAGCTTGCTTGGCTGACCGTAGCATCCGCCAAACGGACCGCGTCGATAAACGCGCGGATCCTGGCGGCATCCTTGATGCCCTTGTCGAGTTCGACGCCACTGCTGACGTCCACTGCGTACGGGCGCACGCGCACGACTGCGTCAGTCGCGTTTTGTACGCTCAAGCCACCACTTAAAACGACCCGAGGCGCGAGTTCTTTTGGAATGAGAGACCAATCAAAAACCTTTCCACCGCCGCCATAACCATCGACCAACGCATCCAGCAGCAATCCTGACGACAATCTGCTGGCGACACGGCAATCCTGTTCATATTTTAGCAAATCGACGGCTTTCATAGCAGAACCCATTCGCACGGCGCGCACAAAATGCCGGTTCACGGCAGTTGCCGCGGCGTCGCATTGCTCGAATGTCTCGTCGCCATGAAATTGCAATAAGGAAACTGGAGCTTGTGCCACGACTTTCGCCACTTGCTCCGGCGTCGCATTCACGAACAGGCCTACGCTGGTGACAAAAGGCGGTACCGCCGCAATCAATTGTGCCGCTGCTTCCGGCGCGATATAACGCGGGCTTTTCGGATAAAAAACAAAACCGATCGCGTCGGCGCCTGCCGCGATGGCCGCATGCACATCGTCAATACGAGTCAAGCCACAGATTTTGATGCGTGTCCGTTTATTCATAGCATTCACTGTTGCAAAAACCAAGGCATCGCACTGGTAACTTCCTGCGGCAATCGCCACTTGGCATCGTACTCGATTCTAGCCAGATAGAGGCCATCGGGCATGAACGTGGGCGCGGCGCGGGTACGGTCTCGTCCCTCCAGCACCGCTTTCAGCCATTCCGGCTCCTTGTTGCCATTTCCGACGAGCGCCAGCGAGCCCATGATATTGCGCACCATGTGATGCAAGAATGCACTCGCACGCAAGGTAAAGACGAGCAAGTCACCTTGCCGTTCAATGCGGATGTCATACATGCTTTTGACCGGCGTCCTGGCCTGGCATTCCGCTGAGCGAAATGCGGAAAAGTCATGCGTACCGATCAGATAATTGGCTGCGGCCCGCATCGGCTCAATATCCAAAGGGCGAAATAGCCATCCTGCCTTTCCTATCCAAAGCGGCGAACGCACTGGATGGTTATACAAGACATAATGGTAAGTGCGTGCTCTTGCACTAAAGCGCGCATGAAAATCATCTGCAAGATCACTCGGAACCTCGCACGCCCACCGGACTGCGATAGACGAAGGCAGGAAGGCGTTCAGACCACGCACCCACGAAAACGATTCGCGATCGAGTGCGGTATCGAAATGCACAACCTGCTCTAGCGCGTGCACGCCGGTGTCGGTGCGACCGGCACACGTCGTGGTGATTCGGGTTTGCGTGAATTTTTCGAGCGCAGATTCAAGCCGGTCCTGCACTGTTTTGCCATCCGGCTGTGTTTGCCAGCCGTGCCAAGGCGCGCCGTCGTATTGAACACCTAGAACAATGCGTTTCAATTCGCAATCCCAAAAATTAAACGGGCACCAGCAAACGCCGCGCCCGTCTTTGATATAACCAGCGACGTTTAAGCGAGCTTGAGAAGTAAGTATCTAGCTCTCTCAGCCTGCTCCGGCGTACCGCCTTTCACCACTTCGCCAAGCAACTCGCGCGCACCTTCCTTGTCGCCAATTTCCTGATAGGCGGCGGCCAGATCAAGCTTGGTGGCCATTTCGGTCTTGCTGGAATAGTCTCCACCGCCGGTATCGTGTACACCGTACGTTTCTTGAATGAATGCGCCTTTCGTACCGGCAGGCGCGTCGTCCGGATTGAGTTCCAGCGTAATGCCCGACAAGTCGAAGTCAAGTGTTTCCAATTTGGATTCCGCCATTACTGGCGCAAGGTGTGTTGCGGGTATGCTCGGGAGTTCGTCCACGACAGGCATTTCCATATGCGCCATCAAGAAATCGCCCCCAGCCGTCATCTCGGCAGATGCGGCCATTTTCTCTCGCACTTGCGCTTCAGCTAACGCCGTTGCTGCCTTGAGGTCCGACTCTGCAACCGCGATTTTTTCTTCGAGGAAGTCAAAGTTGATTTCACCAATCGCGGTCTTCGGTTCGGCAGGCATCGACTGAGGAATCGTATTCGGCACCTCCAATGCCCCCAAGTCCATGCCATCGAGGTCAAAATCCAGGTCGTTCGCTTTCTTTTTCTCCTCGACCGGCGCCATCTCCCGCTCCAAGTCTGCAAATGCCGGATCCGGCGTCCGCAGAGGAATTTCCGTAGCAAGCGCGGTATTGCCGAAATAAGCCGACTCTTCGATCGTATTAAGCGTTTCCAGCGATGGGTCCGACTGCGTTACCGCCAACAAAGCATCGAGATCAGGCTCTTCCAGCGGTTGTGTCGGCACCGTCAATGTCGATACCTTCTTCTGGGACTCTTCCGCGCCCTTGCCTGCCGCATACAACGGATTATTCGGATCAATTGAGATACCGAGAGCGGCCGCCTGCATCCAATCTTCTCCCTCACCTTTGGTGATGCCATACAATTCGCTGGCTAGCGTTTCGAAGGAACGCACATCCTTGCGATTGACATAAATTTCAAGCAGCTTGACACGTACCGTGTTGCGATCCGGTTGGGTACGCAATGCTTCCTTCAGAATTTCTTCAGCCTGCGCATCGCGACCATAAGCGATATAGACATCCGCTTCGGCCACCGGATCAACTTCATTGGTATCGAGCTGACTGGCGGACGGCACAAAATTCGAGTTGAATACGCTGTTATTCGTATCGACACTTTGACCGCCGGTCGAACCGAACAGGGAATTCGCTTTCAAGCTCGAATCGGTAATGATGCTGTCTTCGAATTGCTTGTTCTGCTTGTTGCGGCGCGCCGTATAGACACCAAAACCGCCTAATGCGGCCAATAATATGCCGACGCCCGGCAGGAAAAATACACTATCCAGCAAATCGTCGATGAAATTCGGTTCAGGGGGGGGCGGCGCCACCGCTTTTGGCTTCGGCATTGATGCCGGTTTAGCGGGTGGTACGGTTGCGGACGCAGCAGGCGCGCTTGCCTCCACAGCCGGATCTGCTTTGGCATCAGCTGCTTTTGCTGCCACCGGCTTGGTAGCATCGACCACCGGTGCGTCGGGTGCCGACGCTGCCGGGACTGCGGATACCGGCGCGGCTGACGCTACCGGATTTGCCTTTGTTGCATCTGCCCGTTTCTGCTGATCTGCCAAGTCCTTGTTTTTGATTTCCAGGACTTTCTGCAAGTCGTTGACGTTTTTCTCCAACGCTTTGACGCGCGAATCGGCTTCGGCGATTGCCTTATCCTTGGCAATCTTGTCTTCAGCACCGGCGTTGATATTGGACGCTTTCTCAGCCCCAGCGCCGGCCTTGGACAATTTCAGTTTATCTTTGGATTCATTTGCCGCAGTCGCTTGCTCTTCAACCTTGGCCGTAATTTTGCCGCCGGCGCTTTGCTTGGATTCGACTGCTTTTTGCGGTGCAGCGGCAGCAACTTGTCCGGCCAGTTTATTTCGATAGTTGCCAAAGTCCGCGGCTTGCGCGACCACGATACTGTGCGCTTCGCTGTTACTGACGTCGCTTGCCGTATTCACGTCCGGCACCGCCAGGATTTGCCCGGCCTGCAAGCGATTCATGTTATCGCCGACAAATGCGTCCGGATTGGCCCGATACAGCGCGACCAGCATCTGATCGAGCGAGACGCCTTCCGCTTTGACGTGAGCGGCAATCTTGCCCAACGAGTCGCCGCTTTTTACTTTATATTCGTTTGCCGCGAGAGTATTTTTCGCCGTAGCCGCCGCTTGGGCCGGCGCCACATGTTGCATTGGTTTTACCGATATCGCTTGCGCCGCGCTCTCGACAGGGGCGGATCTTGCCTCGGATTGCGAGGCTCCTTCCACAGGAGCCTGCTTTCTCCCTTGGATCGCTTGCGAACCGGACATCGCAGGTGCTACTACGACTTGTGCCGATTGGGTGGACCGTAATTCCACCGGATCGAGCAAGAAAGTGTACTCGCGTATCAACCGCCCATTCGCGCCGCCCAACTCAATCAGCATATCGACGAACGGCTCATTGATCGGCTGAACCGATGTGACACGGATAAACTGGCGTCCGGCACGCTGATCGACAGCAAATCGCAGCGAAAACAATGCTGGGTTGAAATCAATGCTGGCTTGATGGAATGCTTCGACCGATGCCAGTTTAGGCGCAAGCGTCCCCGCCTCGTCTTTCGATACGGAAGTCAATTCGATTTCCGCATGCAAAGGTTGCCCCAGAGCTGAAAGGACCGTCAACTTGCCCAATCCGGCGGCCTGTACATTGGCGAACACAAGCGCCGAAACCACGGCAGCACTAAGCGTCTTTAAACCAGGCGCATGACGTTTTTTTGGGCGTTTATTTGGATGCATTATTGTTGGCATAGATGGGCATTCCATTGGCGTATGTTGCGAAGAGTCACGAACACCGCATCAATTTATCATTGTCTGAGGGAACTTTCACCATATCATCATGGACTTACGGGCGCAAGTGTAACCAACTTGCCAACATATGTAAAACACCCGCCAGGATTCCCTGCAGGGGAATAACGGGCGGGTGTCTATGTTGCAGATTGACAACGCGATGAGTTACATCGCGGGAATGACGTTTAATTATCCAACACGATGCGCAACATTCGGCGTAACGGCTCGGCAGCACCCCACAGCAATTGGTCACCGACAGTAAAAGCGGACAGATAGTCACCGCCCATTTGCATCTTGCGCAGGCGTCCTACCGGAATCGTCAGACCGCCGGTGACGGCCGCCGGCGTGAGGTCTTTCATCGATGCTTCGCGGTTATTCGGCACCACTTTGACCCATTGATTGTTGCTCGCGATGATGTCGTTGATTTCATCCAACGGCACGTCTTTCTTCAATTTGATGGTTAGCGCCTGCGAGTGGCAGCGCATGGCGCCGACGCGCACGCACAAGCCGTCAACCGCAATGGCCGCCTTCGCGCTGCTACCGAATGCGTCGCCGCGGCCGAGAATCTTGTTGGTTTCAGCGCCGGCTTTCCATTCTTCGCGCGACACGCCATTGCCGAGATCCTTGTCGATCCACGGAATCAGGCTGCCACCCAATGGCACACCAAATTGTTTCGTTTCATCGGCACTGAATGCATGCTGCTTGGCCAGCACTTTGCGATCGATTTCCAGAATCGCGGATGCCGGATTGTCCAGCAACGCTTTCACTTCCGCATTGATCGAGCCGAACTGGGTCAGCAATTCACGCATATGTTGCGCGCCGCCGCCGGACGCGGCCTGATACGTCATCGACGTCATCCAGTCGACCAGATCGTGCTGGAACAAACCGCCCATCCCCATCAACATGCACGATACCGTGCAGTTGCCCCCGATATAGTTTTTCACGCCACGGTTCAACGCAGACTTGATCACGTTCAGGTTGACCGGATCAAGAATGATGATCGCGTCGTCTTTCATGCGCAGCGTCGATGCTGCGTCAATCCAGTAACCGTTCCAGCCGGCCGCACGCAGCTTCGGGAAAATTTCCGTCGTGTAGTCGCCGCCCTGGCAGGTAATAATGATGTCGCACTTCTTCAGTTCATCAATATTGTTGGCATCTTTCAGCGTGGCCTCATTTTTCGCCAGCTTCGGCGCTGCACCACCTGCATTCGATGTTGAAAAGAAGACCGGTTCAATATGGGCGAAATCGCCCTCTTCCTGCATGCGCTGCATCAGGACCGAACCAACCATTCCACGCCAACCTACCAACCCGACTAATTTCACGATTTTCCCCTCAAGAGCACTTCAAAAAATCCTGCTACGCGAGCGCCTTCACCACCGCATCGCCCATTTCCCTGGTACCGACCCTGGTCGTACCTTCTTCATAAATATCCGCAGTGCGCAAACCTTGCGCCAATACTTTCTTGACCGCTGCTTCGATGCGATCAGCCTGATCTGCTTTATTCAGCGAATAACGCAGCATCATCGCGGCAGACAAAATCGTCGCCAGCGGATTCGCAACGCCTTTTCCGGCAATGTCTGGCGCTGAACCGTGCGAGGGCTCGTACAACCCTTTGTTGTTCGCATCCAATGATGCCGACGGCAACATGCCGATCGAACCGGTCAACATTGCTGCTGCGTCGGACAGGATGTCACCGAACATGTTGCCAGTGACCATCACGTCAAATTTCTTCGGCGCCCGCACCAATTGCATTGCAGCGTTATCGACATACATATGGTCGAGCGCGACATCCGGATATTCCTTGTGCACATCGGTCACGATATCTTTCCAGAACTGGAAAGTCTCCAGCACATTCGCCTTGTCGACGCTGGTCAGACGCTTGCCGCGCTTTTGCGCGGCTTGAAACGCGACATGCGCAATGCGGCGGATTTCAGGCTCAGCATACCGCATCGTGTCGAATCCTTCACGCGTGCCTTTGAATGGACCATCAGGGCATTCGCGCACACCGCGCGGCTGGCCGAAATAGATGTCGCCAGTCAATTCGCGCACGATCAAAATATCGAGTCCTGATACGACTTCCGGCTTCAGCGTCGATGCGCCCGCCAGTTCCGGATACAAGATCGCCGGCCGTAAGTTTGCGAACAGATTCAGATTCTTGCGCAACCCGAGGATTGCCTGCTCTGGACGCAACGGGCGATCCAGCGCATCGTATTTCCAATCGCCGACCGCACCGAACAACACGGCGTCCGCTTCTTTCGCCAGTTTAAGTGTGCCATCCGGCAATGGATGACCGTGCGTTTCATAGCCGGCGCCGCCGACCGGTGCGGTTTCCATTTCAAATTTCTCGTCCAGCGCCTGCAGCACTTTCACTGCCTGCTCAACGATTTCCGGACCAATGCCGTCACCCGGCAAAATTGCAATTTTCATTTTTGATTGATTCAGTTCTTGAATTTGTTTACGGACAGCGCGTTAAATCGTGTTGCTCAACCAAGGCTGTGCCACGAGGTGCCGCTCTTCGAACGCGCGAATCTTGTCCGCCTGGCGCAAGGTCAAGCCGATGTCGTCCAAACCGTTCAGCAGACAATACTTGCGGAATGCATCGACATCGAACAGATAGGTCGCGCTGCCATTGGTGGTTGAGACGAGTTGCTTTTCCAGGTCGACCACGAGACGGAAGCCCGGGAATGCCTTGACCTCGTCAAACAAGCGGTCGATGTGCGCTTCCGGCAGCACGATCGGCAGCAAGCCGTTTTTAAAACAATTGTTGAAGAAGATGTCGGCGAAACTCGGCGCGATGATTGCACGGAACCCGTACTGATCCAGCGCCCATGGCGCGTGTTCGCGTGAAGAACCGCAGCCGAAGTTTTTGCGCGTGAGCAGAATCGATGCGCCCTGATAGCGCGGCTGGTTCAGCACGAAATCCGGATTGAGCGGGCGCTTCGCATTGTCGCCGCCGGGTTCGCCGTGATCGAGATAACGCCACTCGTCAAACAAGTTGGGCCCGAAGCCGCTGCGTTTGATCGATTTCAGGAACTGCTTTGGAATGATGGCGTCGGTATCGACATTCGCGCGATCCAGCGGCGCGACCAAACCTTCGTGTACGGTAAATTTTTCCATGGTATTTATCTCAATGGCCGTTCAACCGTGGAGATTGAATGGCCGTAAAACCTGCTGCAGCATGCAGAATACGTCTGTTATTTTTTGCCGACATTCTCGACAGCTTCACCCATCTTTTTCACATCCTTGCCGACACCTTGTACGGTATTGCATCCAGCCAGAACCAGCATGACCATCATCAGCATGAATATTTTTTTCATAATCCCCCCTTAAAGATTTAACGCAATCTCCGCACATCGACAAAATGACCCGCAATCCCGGCAGCGGCGGCCATCGCGGGCGACACCAGATGGGTGCGGCCGCCTTGCCCCTGGCGCCCTTCGAAGTTGCGATTCGATGTCGATGCGCAACGCTCGCCCGGCTCCAGCCGGTCGGCATTCATCGCCAGGCACATCGAACAACCCGGTTCGCGCCACTCGAAGCCGGCATCCTTGAATATCCGGTCCAGGCCTTCGCGTTCCGCTTGTTCTTTCACCAGACCGGAACCGGGCACTACCATCGCCAGCTTGACGTTGGATGCCCGGAATTTTCCGCGCACGACTGCGGCCGCAGCGCGCAGATCCTCGATACGGGAATTGGTACAGGATCCAATGAATACTTTATCGATGCGGATGTCCGAAATCGCGGTATTCGGTTTCAGTGCCATGTAGACCAAGGCCTTTTCCATCGCATCGCGCTTGACTGCATCCTTTTCCTGGTCCGGATCCGGTACGCGGTCATCGACCGACACCACCATCTCGGGCGAGGTACCCCAAGTCACTTGCGGCTTGATCTCGGCGGCATTCAACGTGACGAGCAAATCGAATTTGGCGCCGGCGTCGGATTGCAAGGTATGCCAGTACTCGACCGCGCGATCCCAATGCGGACCGACCGGCGAGAACGGACGCCCTTTGACGTAATTGATCGTGGTGTCGTCGACAGCCACCATGCCGGCACGCGCACCGGCTTCGATCGCCATATTGCAGATCGTCATGCGGCCTTCCATCGACAGCGAACGGATGGTCGAGCCGGCAAATTCAATTGCATACCCGGTGCCGCCGGCAGTGCCGATCCTGCCGATCACGGCCAGCACAATGTCTTTCGCTGTGACGCCGAACGGCAATGCGCCGTCGACCTGCACCAGCATCGCTTTCGATTTTTTCGCGAGCAAGGTCTGGGTCGCCAGCACATGCTCGACTTCGGACGTGCCAATGCCATGCGCCAGACAGCCGAATGCACCGTGCGTGGAGGTATGCGAATCACCGCACACCACCGTCATGCCTGGCAGCGTCGCGCCCTGCTCCGGCCCGATCACATGCACGATGCCTTGACGCTTGTCGCTCATGTTGAAATAGGTCAGGCCGTATTCCTTGGCGTTCGCGTCCAGCGTCTCGACCTGCAGGCGCGACACCGGATCGGCGATCCCGTTGGCGCGATCGGTAGTCGGCACATTGTGATCCGCTACTACCAGATTGGCTGAGACGCGCCACGGCGTGCGGCCGGCCAGTTTCAGGCCGTCGAATGCTTGCGGGCTGGTGACTTCATGCACCAGATGACGATCGATGTACAGGATGGTCGTTCCGTCATCCTCGGTATGGACGACGTGCGATTCCCAGAGTTTGTCGTAGAGCGTTTGGGCCATATTCACAGGCGTGCAGACAGCACGATTCAAATTTTATAAGGGGAATCTTTGATTATGCCATATTTGTGCAATGCAATACCACGATTCCAGCCTCGCACCCGCACAATGAAAAACGCCCGCAGCAAATGCCACGGGCACGTCTGGGAATCCATTGCAAATTTTACAATCAATGTTTTTTCCTGGCCTGTTCGTACAATGGCATCACGCGTTGCGAATAGTCGGTGAGATCGCGCAAACGGTCTTCGTGCGACGGGTGGGTCGATAGAAACTTGATCGGTTCCGCGCCGCCGGCACTTCCCATTTTTTGCCATAAGGTAACGGCCGCCTGCGGGTTATAGCCGGCACGTGCAGCCAGTTCGACGCCGATACGATCGGCCTCGGTCTCATGGCGGCGCGAGTTCGGCAAACCAAGAAAACCCATATACGCATATTCCATGCCTTTCTGGCCGGTATCGCCCAGTCCCGTGATCGCCGACACCACTGAAATCCCCAAGCCGGCGATCGCCTGTTCGGACGCGCGTTCACGTGCATGCTCGCGCAATGCATGGGCCATTTCATGCCCCATCACCGCCGCCAGTTCGTCGTCGGTGATGTGCAATTTGTCGATCAATCCCGAATACACGGCAATCTTGCCGCCAGGCATGCACCACGCATTGATTTCCGGTGAAGTAAAAACATGGACTTCCCAATTCCATTGTTGCGCATCGGGCCGAAACACCGGCGTTTGCTGGATCAGACGCGTGGCGATCGCGCGCACGCGATTGTATTGCGCGGGGCTACTATCGAGCGCGCCCTTGCGCCGCTCTTCGGCGACCAGTTGCGCGTATTCCGTGGCTGCAGCCTGCTCAATCTCGGCGGACGAGACCACCATCCTCTGCTGACGGTTGACGCCCACCACGCCGCCTTGCGTGGTTTGCACGGTTTGGCAGGCGGTCAGCGTCAGCAATACGCCCGTCAACAGAATATGCTTTACGGCCAAGCTTTTTTTGGTAAGCCATTTCATTTTCGTTCCTCATGATGGGGTTGCCAACGATAAGACAATGCAGCCGCAGCTGCGCCTCCCAGCGCGAACGCCGCTGCTGCCAGATAGACCGCCTGTGAACCAAATCTATCCCAGAACGCACTCAGCACCAAACCGCCGAGGGTGCCGCCCAATCCATATGAAATACTGGTGTACAGCGCTTGGCCGCGTGCCTGCAACGGCCCGGAAAACCAGCGCTGCAGCGTCATGACGGAGGCCGAATGATGCACGCCAAAGGTCGCCGCGTGCAGCACCTGCGCCACCAGCAGCCAGAACAGCGATTGCGCGCAAAAGCCGATCATCAGGAAGCGCACGACCGCAATCAGCAGACTTGCCAGCATCAGCTTTTGTACCCCGATGCGGCGAAAAATTGGCGCTTGGTAAAAGAAAAAAACGATTTCAACCACGACGCCGAGCGACCACATCAAGCCGATCACGGTATTGCTGTAACCGAGTTGCGCCAGGTACAGCGAATAAAATACATACAACGAGGCATGAGCGGCCACCATCAAAAACGTCGATACGAAAAACGCGCTCACCTCCGGCCGCATCAGCAATCGGATCACCGACGGTGCATCCTGATGGGCGTGCGCTTGCGGCGTTTCCCGCATGCGCAGACTGGCCGCCAAGACCAGCGCAAGCAGTATCAACGCGATCCACGGCATCAACCCGATGCCGCGCCAATCCAGCAATTGGCCGGCCAGGGTCACCGACGCGATAAAGCCGACCGAGCCCCATAGCCGCAGGCGTCCGTAATGGGTCAGATCGCCGCGCATTTCCGACAGCATCAGCGCTTCCGACAATGGCCCCTGTGCGCTGGTGAAGGTGTTGATCGCCACCATGACAAGAAAAAAGTGGGTGAAGGTCTGGCCGAAAAACATGCCGCAGAATGCAGTCAGCGCCGCCAATGCGGTAACCCGCAGCACCGTGACGCGCCGCTGCGTGTGGTCGGCGACCCAGCCCCACAGGTTCGGTCCGAAAATACGCATCACCTGCATCAGCGACATCAGTACCCCGATTTGCGCGGCAGTCATGCCGCGATCCGCAAAATACAGGCTCGCGTAAGGTGAAAACACGCCGACGAAACCGTAATACGCGAAGAAGAAAAAAGCGAAGCTGATCGATTGTTTAGGCCAGGAGAGATGCGGCACGGGAGTGTTTCTTGGATAGGTCGGAGCGGGTCAAGCGTGAAGAAGCGCGTGCACTTTACTGCACGCCATTCTGGTTACCCAATTTCACGCATTACTATTACTTGATGTGTGCCGCAATCTCCGGTGTCGTCACGCGTACGTCGCCGCACTGCGCACGATGGCGCAACGCATGGTCCATCAGCACCAGCGCCAGCATCGCTTCCGCAATCGGCGTCGCGCGGATGCCAACGCAGGGGTCGTGACGGCCAAAGGTTTCCACCATGATCGGATTGCCATTCTTGTCGATCGAGTGGCGCGGCGTGCGGATGCTCGACGTCGGCTTGATCGCGATCGATGCGGTGATGTCCTGGCCGGTTGATATGCCGCCCAGGACACCGCCGGAATTGTTGGTGGCGAATCCGGCCGGGGTCAGTTCATCGCCGTGTTCGGTGCCTTTCTGCGCGACGGATTTGAATCCGGCGCCGATTTCCACGCCCTTGACGGCATTGATACCCATCAGTGCATACGCGATCTCGGCATCGAGCTTGTCGTAAATCGGTTCACCCAGGCCGATCGGCACATGTTCGGCCACGACTTCGATACGCGCACCGCAGGAGTCGCCATCCTTGCGCAGCGCATCCATGTACGCTTCGAGCTGCGGAAGGATGCTCGCGTTGGCGGCAAAGAAGGGATTTTCGCCGACATGTTCCCACGATTCGAATGGAATCGCGATCTCACCCAACTGGCTCATGCAGCCTTTGAATGTTGTGCCGTATTGCTCAAACAGCCATTTTTTCGCCACTGCCGCAGCGCCGACGACGGGCGCCGTCAGGCGTGCCGACGAGCGTCCGCCGCCGCGCGGATCACGAATGCCGTATTTATGCCAGTAGGTATAGTCGGCATGGCCGGGCCGGAAGGTATCGGTGATATTGCCGTAATCCTTGCTGCGCTGATCTTCATTGCGGATCAACAGCGCGATCGGCGTGCCGGTGGTCTTGCCCTCAAACACGCCGGACAGGATCTCGACCGTATCGGACTCCTGCCGTTGCGTCACGTGGCGCGATGTGCCCGGTTTGCGTCGATCGAGCTCGGGCTGGATATCGGCTTCGGACAACACCATGCCGGGTGGGCAGCCATCGATGACACAGCCGATCGCCGGGCCATGGGATTCGCCGAAAGTGGTAACGGTAAAGAGAGTACCTAAGGTATTGCCGGACATGATGACGAGGTGTGATAGGGCTGAAAGCGTCCATTCTACCAGCGCCCGGCGCGCCGGAAATGCGTTCTACTTGTCGACAGCGCCGATTTTGTCGACGATGGTCGTATAGACGCCGTTCTTTTTGAGCTCGGCAAGCGCTGCATTGAAATCCCTCAGCAGTGCTTCGGCATGCTGATTCTTGTTAAAGACAAGGTGCGTCGGATTTGCCGCCAAAAAGACCGGGCTCTTTTCAATATTGGCATTGCGCGCGGCGCGCATCAGATGCGTGCCGACCTGTTCAATTGCCAGCACGGCATCCACCCTGCCCTGCGCCAGCTTGTCGAAATTCTGGCTGTCGGCATAGACTTCTTCGACCGCAATCCGGCCTGCCTTGCGCGCATTGTCGAAGTCGTCGCCGTAACTCCAGCCAAGCAGTACACCGACCCGCTTGCCGTTCAGGTCCGCGAGCGTTCGGAAGTGGATTGCCTTGTCGCGATGGAAGTACACAACAATGCGCTCGACAAACAGCGGTTCGCTAAAAGCGTATTTTTTCAGCCTTTCTTCCGTCTTGTAGATACCGCCGACGCCTGCGGTGCCAAGGTCAAGTTCCGCAATCGCACGCTTCCACGGTTTGGCGGTCAATCTGGCGGGCCGGTTCATCTGGCGAAATATTGCTTCGATCAAGTCGGGATAGAAACCTTCGGCGCGCGTGACCGTGCCAAACATGAACGGCGGATTGGCCGCATCGAAGTCAATCAAAATGTCGGATTGCGCTTGCACGACGGACGGCCATAAAGCGCATGCAGTCAGCACGCCCGCAATCCATCTTGCTATCCACTGCCAGTTTGAAGTTATTGTCATTATTAGGACGGCAGGATTATCAAACCACCAACG